>CAZOIX010000423.1:0-4458 GCA_964579685.1 uncultured Mycobacterium sp. | reverse complement strand
GTGCGCTCGCGGCGCATCCTGGAGGTCATCGAGTCCGATCGCCTCATGGTGCGTGCGGCCCACGCGGGTCGACATCTTCTCGACCGGCTCTTTGGCCTCGCGGAGGAGTTTCCCGGCCTGGTGCTCGACGTTCGTGGCCGCGGCCTGATGTGTGCATTCAGCCTGCCCACCGCAGCGCAGCGCGACGCGCTGATCGCCAAGCTGTGGGATCGCGGCGTGATCATGCTCGGCAGCGGTGCCGACAGCGTGCGGTTCCGCCCGGCGCTGCCGGTGTCGCATGAGGAGATCGACGCCGCGGTCGACGCGGTGCGCGACGCTTTGCGTTAGGCGTCAGCGGCCGTCGAGGGGTCGGTCAGACGCCGGATCGTTGCGCGCAGCCGCCCCAGCTCCGCGCCACCGATCAGCTCGCAGCCGTGCAGCTCCGCCAGTTTGCGCGCGGCAGGGGTGAATTCGTGGTTGGTCACCACCATGGTCCTGGCGCAGTCCTGCATCGGGGCGCCTGCGACCACCTCTTGAATGGCGCCCGCACCAACAGGACGTGATTGGCGTTTACATTGAATGGCAAGGCGATTCGGGCGCCTGCCGACGATGATGTCGACGCCCCAGTCGCCGGTGATCGAAGTCATCATGACGGGGGCCCCGCTTGAGCGTGCGATCCGCGCGACGTAGTCCTCGAACTCGGTGCCCGACATCGCCGCGGCCACATCCTCGCGGGGATGCGCGGTGCGTACACCCCGGATCGCGCCGCCGACGAAACGAGGTGCGACCGCGAGAATCACCGGCGCGAGGACGGCGACCGTGAGGCTCCATTGGGGAGTTGCTCCCAGCGCCGACGCCGTACACCCGGCGGCGACAACGGCGAGTAGATACCACTTCGGCGCCACGCGGCGAATGGTAGGGCGGTGCACCGACATCGGTCGCCAACCTCGCCGCGTGTCACCGGCATCGCCGGTGCGACAGGGCGCCCGTGGGAGAACGGGCGTACTTGCTTTATACGTCCACCCACAGGTAGCGGGGTTAATGTGCAGACATGACCGACGAGCCCGCCGAACTCGGAGGAGATCCGCAGCGGGTGGGTTCGTTCAAGTACTTCTTCGCCCAAGAGCGCTGGGAATGGTCGCCCCAGGTTCAGCGGATGCACGGGTACGAGCCGGGCAGTGTCGACCCCACCACCGACCTGGTGCTGTCGCACAAGCACCCGGACGATTACGGCCAGGTCGCCGCCATGCTGGACGAGATCCGTCGAACATCGGGCGCGTTTTCCACCAGGCACCGCATCATCGACACCCTCGGTGACATCCACCACGTCGTGGTGGTGGGCGACCAGTTGTTCGATGACGGCGGGGCGGTCATCGGAACTCACGGGTTCTACGTCGACGTCACACCGTCGGCGCAAGAACGCCACGACCAGATCGTCACCGAGGCGGTCGCGGAGATCGCCGAGGCCCGAGGCGTGATCGAGCAGGCGAAGGGCATGTTGATGGTGATCTACCGGATCAGCGCGGACTCCGCGTTCGAGTTGCTCAAATGGCGCTCGCAGGAAACCAACACGAAGCTGAGGGCGCTGGCCGAACAGATCTCGAGGGACTTTCTGGAGCTACGGTACGGCGAGGAGCTACCACCGCGGAGCACCTACGACAGGCTGCTGCTGACAGCGCATCAGCGCGTTTGAGCCTGAGGTTTACCGGCGATGACCGCCGGGAATTCTCTTCCACGTCTCCACCAGCGAATACGGGAGAGTCTGTCGGTGTACCAGAGTCCGCAGCCTGTGCGACACGATGACCCAGGAGTGCGCGAGGCCGTGCGCTTCGGGGCGGTTGTCGCCGTGGTCGGCCTCGTATTCCTGATCACCGCGGCGGTGTGGGTGAGTACCTGTAGCGGTGCGACTGCGGACACGGCGGCGTGTGGGACACCTCAGCGCACACTTCTTGCCGTCGGAGCGCCGGCCATTCTGTTGTTCGGTGGGCTGCGCGCCTTCTTCCGCACCTATCAGACCTGGCGCAGGGGGGAAACCTGGTGGGTATGGCAGGGCGTCGGCTGGTTCCTGCTGACGATGATGCTGCTTGTGCTGACCATGGGCATGATGCCCATCGCCGGGCCCGCGCTGGTCGCGGGATGACCGCACCGCGCCACTCGGCTTGGTAAACCGCGGGTTTCTCACGGCCGTCTTGCCGTTGACGTCCGTTTCTCCCATAACGACTTCGGATCGTTCTACCGTTGAAATCAGCCCATGAAGGGCGGCCGCAGGTATAGCCGAGAGAGGAGTACCGATGAAAGGCCCGAAGGATCCCGTCGACCATGCCCGGACGACACGTCTGCACGCCGGGGAGTCGATGAAGGACAACATCATCATGCCGGGGCTCATCCTGATCGGAGTGGCCCTTGTGCTATTCGTCTCATGCTTGGCGGCATTCGCCACGAAGCATCACGATGTCGGCTTGGTGCTGGCTTCACTGGCCGCGGCGGGCTTCGTCGTCGGCGGTGGCTGGCTGTTCGTCGAGCATCTGCGAGTGCGGCGTATTGAAGAGCGTTGGTATGCAGAGCATCCCGAAGCACTGCGACAACGGCCAAGCAGCTAGCACTACCCGCCAAGAGAAGGGCCCAGCCGACTCCTCGGCTGGGCCCTTCTGCTGTCGTGAGAATTACGACCGCTGCTCAGCCTGCTGGCGCTCCTCGGCTGCCTTCGCTCCGCCGCGGGCCGCTTCCGCCTCGGCTTCCTTCTTGGCAGCGTCCTGCTGCGCATCGGCCTTGTCCTGCTGGGCCTCGCCCTCGCGGACCATGTCGTCGCGGCCGGTCACAGTGCCGACCGCTTCCTTGGCCTTGCCCTTGACGTCTTCCACGACGCCCTTGATGCCTTCTTCGGGACCACTGTTCTTCTCGGTCATAATCGCCTTTCCGCTAAATGCAGTGGATTGGCCGTGCCCACTTCTTGAGCGTGGGGCCGCGGGGAAATCCCCCGCATCCGATGTGTTACCCGGGCCGCCGGGCGCTAAACGCGACGTCAGTCGTTGCCGGGGATCTCATCGGGGTCGACCTCGCCGGCCTCGAGCTGCTCCTGCCAGTCCGCAGCGGCGGCCTCGAGGGGTGGCTCGGTTGGCGGTTCCGCCGACGACTCCTCGTCCAGCCCCGGCTCGCTGACTGCCCGCTGTTGCTCGGCAGCGTCAGCGACCGGGATGGCGTCGAAGGGCCCTTCGCTGTCTCGCATGATGTCCGAGGATACCCTCGCCGGGGAACCGAAACCGGTTTGGCGGTGGAGTCTTTGGTCTCCGGCGCCATGCGCGCCCGGCTACGGCGAATCCGCATGTTTGGCGTGCGACCAGGGGAGGGTATGGAACGGTGACCATGGCGACTTACGGACCAACGCGGACAACCTCATCGGCGGTGTCACTGCATCATCGGCGCCAGGATGATGAACACCCCGGCGTATATCGCCGCCACGGTCACGATCAGTCCAACCACTATCAGGCCGGCCGCGACGATGATCCGACGCAGCCCACGGGTCCTCTGCTGCATAATCGGCGATTACCCCAGCCGGACACGTGTCACACGTCATCATTGACGCGTTGCGGGCGCGCCCATGGTTAGCTCTGATTCGACCTGGGGTAATCTCGCCTCGATATCGCCGGGAGGTCAAATGGCCGACGTCGCTAATACGAACAACGAGCGCGAACGGAGCGCGGGGTCGGTGGAACTCCGGGTGGCGGCAACGTTGGAAAACCTTGCTGTTCTGCGCACGCTCGTCGCTGCCGTTGCCACCTATGAGGATCTGGACTTCGACTCCGTCGCCGATCTGCGGTTGGCGGTCGACGAAGCATGCACGCGTCTGATCCGCTCCGCGGTCCCCGACTCCACACTGCTGCTCGTCGTCGACCCCCAGGATGACGCGGTCGTCATCCACGCATCGGCGACCTGCAAGAGCCCGGACGTTCTGGCCCCCGGCAGTTTCAGCTGGCACGTGCTGAATTCACTGACCGATGATGTGCGCACCTTCCAGGATGGGCAGAACCCTGAGGAAGGTCAGGTGTTCGGGATCTCCATGACGACAAGGCGAGCGAGCTCGCTGCAGTGAGCCCGTCGACGTCGCAGGGTTCGTCGTCGCGATCGAACTCTGAGTACGCGGATGTCGCCGACATGTTCCGCGAACTCGAGGGCGTACCCGAAGACACAGCGGCTTTTCAGCGGCAGCGGGACCGCATCGTCGAGCGCTGCCTGCCGCTGGCCGACCACATCGCCCGCCGTTTCGACGGCCGCGGGGAATCCCGCGACGATCTGGTACAGGTCGCGCGCGTCGGCCTGGTCAATGCGGTGATCCGTTTCGACGTGAACGCCGGTTCGGACTTCGTGTCGTTCGCCGTGCCGACGATCATGGGTGAAGTCCGACGCCACTTCCGGGACAACAGCTGGTCGGTCAAGGTGCCGCGCAGGCTCAAGGAACTACACCTTCGACTGGGTGCCGCC
>CAZOIX010000422.1:0-4463 GCA_964579685.1 uncultured Mycobacterium sp. | reverse complement strand
CTCCACCAGGCAGCGCAGCAGCGCGGCAGGCGTGATCATCTTCATGAACTTGCACGACGCGCGATCATTCACCGCGCGGAAGTCGACTTCCGGTGCGGCGCGCCGCAACTGATGCAGCATTCCGACCTCGGTGGCGACCAGTACCTGGCGCGCACGGGTGTCGCGGGCGGCGTCCAGCATGCCGCCGGTGGACAGGATCTTCACCCGGTCCTCGGGGAAGGCGCCTTCTCCGGCCAGATATAGAGCCGAGGTGGCGCAACCACATTCGGGATGGACGTATAGTTCGGCGTCCGGGTGTGTGCGCGCCTGATCGGCCAGCTCATCGCCGTTGATGCCGGCGTGCACATGGCACTCGCCGGCCCAGACATGAAGGTTCTTGCGGCCGGTGACGCGGCGCACGTGAGCACCCAGGAATTGGTCCGGGCAGAACAGCACCTCGCGATCTGCCGGTATCGACGCCACCACCTCGACCGCGTTCGACGAGGTGCAGCAGATGTCGGTCTCAGCTTTCACCGCGGCGGTGGTGTTCACGTAGGACACGACGACGGCGCCGGGGTGCTCGGCCTTCCAGGCACGCAACTCATCGGCCGTGATCGAATCGGCCAGCGAGCAACCTGCCCGCTGGTCGGGGATGAGAACCGTCTTGTCCGGAGACAGGATCTTTGCGGTCTCGGCCATGAAGTGCACACCGCAGAACACGATCGTGTCCTCGGGCACTTCGGCCGCGATACGCGAGAGCGCCAGGGAGTCACCGACGTGGTCGGCGACGTCCTGAATGGCCGGCAGCTGATAGTTGTGCGCCAGCAGCGTCGCGCCCCGGAGATCGGCCAGCCGGCGCACCTCGTCGGCCCACTCCTGATCACCGTCGATACCGGAAAACCCGGTGGGACCGGCGATGATTTGGTCCGCCAGATAGTTAGCGGGCATGCGATCCAAAACCGTCATAACCGCCTCCTTCATTCCGTCAGGTTTTCGACTTATAATCGAAAACATGGCCCATAGTAGCACCGCACACGAGGTGTTGGCTGCCGTGTTCCAGGTTCGAGGTCGTAACTTTGAGGGCGAACCCCCGAAACCTGCACTTCACGTGCTGTTGTGGCAGCGTGCACTGGAGCCCGAGGCCGGAAAGTGGGCTCTTCCGGGAGGTCAGCTGCGTGACGACGAGGACCTTCCCAGCTCTGTTCGACGCCAACTCGCCGAGAAGGTCGACCTGCGTGAGGTTGCTCACCTCGAACAGTTGGCGGCCTTCTCCGACCCCAACCGGGTGCCCGGCACGCGCACGATCGCCTCGACGTTCCTTGGCCTGGTGCCCTCCCCCGCGACCCCAGAACTGCCGGCAGACACCCGGTGGCACCCGGTGAGCGAGCTGCCGCCGATGGCCTTCGACCACGGCCCGATGGTCGAGCATGCGCGAGCCCGACTTGTCGCCAAGCTGTCGTATACGAACATCGGGTTCGCCCTGGCACCAACCGAATTCGCGGTGTCGACGCTGCGCGACATTTACAGCGCGGCGCTTGGCCACCCGGTGGACGCGACGAATCTGCAACGCGTGTTGGAGCGGCGAAACGTGATCACCCGTACCGGCACCACTGCGCGATCGGGGCGCAGCGGAGGTCGCCCTGCGGCGCTGTACAGGTTCACCGACGCCCGTTATCGCGTCACCGACGAATTCGCCGCTTTGCGCCCACCGGGGTGAGTCGGACTGGCTTCTTAACGCTTTCTTAAGTAACAATGGCCGGATGGATCTGGGCAACGTCGCGCCAGCAGCTGGTGCCGAGTGGATCGGGCACGTCCCCCACGAGGATCTGGTGCGCGGCACCCGCCCCCAGCTGCCGTGCGACGACCCCTTCTACGAGCCGCCGGCCGGTTTCGAACATTCCACCCCCGGAACCGTCCTGCGCAGCAGGGACGTCGAGCTGGCATTCATGGGCCTGATCCCGCAGCGCGTACAGGCCACCCAGCTGCTGTATCGGACCACCGATATGCACGGTAAGCCCGATGCGGCCGCGACCACCGTGATCGTGCCCGCAGAACGCGCGCCCTCGGCTGTCACCCCGGTGCTCTCCTACCAGTGCGCCATCGATGCCGTGACGTCGCGGTGCTTCCCGTCCTACGCGCTGCGGCGCCACGCGCACGCGACGGGTGCGGTCGCACAATTTGAGTTTCTCCTGGTCGCCGCGTGCCTCGCCGAAGGCTGGGCGGTGTCGGTACCCGACCACGAGGGCCGCCTCGGCATGTGGGGCGCCCCGTACGAACCGGGCTACCACGTCCTCGACGGAGTGCGTGCCGCGTTGCACTCCAAGCGACTGGGACTGTCGCCGGAGGCGCCGGTCGGTCTCTGGGGCTACTCGGGCGGGGGGCTGGCCACCGCCTGGGCCGCTGAGATGAGCGGCTCCTACGCGCCGGAACTGAATGTCGTCGGTGCGGTGCTCGGATCCCCCGTCGGCGATCTCGGCCACACCTTCCGCCGACTCAACGGCAGTCACATGGCGGGGCTGCCCGCCCTCGTCGTCGCCGCGCTGGCCGACATCTATCCCGAGCTGAACAAGGTCATCCAGCAGCACGTCACCGACGAGGGCAAGACGCTGCTGCAGCGCCTGCACGACATGACCACCGCTGAGGCCGTCATCCGGCTGTTCAGGAAGGACATGGGCGACATGCTCGACGCGCCCTTGAACCAGATCCTCGACACCCCCGCGGTGAAACACGTCTTCGCCGAGATCAAGCTCGGCGCGGCCGTGCCGACGCCGCCGGTGCTGATCGTGCAGGCGGTGCACGACCTGCTGATCGACGTCCACGACATCGATGCACTCGCCGAAACCTACAAATCGGGTGGCGCCTCGGTGACCTACCACCGCGACATGTTCAGCGAGCATCTGTTGCTCCATCCGATGTCGGCACCGATGGCGCTGCGTTGGCTCATCGATCGATTTGCCGGGAAGCCACTGTCGGAGCACATGATTCGGACGAAGTGGCCGACGCTGTTGAACCCGATGACCTATGTCGGAATGGCTCGATTGGCGAAAATTGTGGCGAAGGTGGTCACTGGCCGGACGGTAGAACGTTCCCCGCTGTAACGGACGGATCGATTTCGTCGCCTGCAACGGGTGGCCACGCACCCAGGTCGTCACGCGGGATCGCGACCGCGGTGAGCGAGTAGACCAGGGCCGCTATTGCCGCCGGAAACAGGATCGTCACCGCCACCAGCAGCGGCGAGTGCCCGAAGAACACCGGCGGCGCCTCGATAACGTAGTGCACCCGATGATCGGGTGAGACCGGCGCCTGCCCGACATCGATCGACCCGTACCGCAGGTGCACCAGCGCGGCGCCGACGCCCGCAGCGGCACCCGCCGCGCCAGCTGCGCCGAGCGCAAGAGCCGCGACCATCATCGGGCCGCGGTGTGCGCGCCACTGCCACACCAGCACCGACGCGATGACAGCCACTGCGCACAGCATGCCGACCACGAGGAAGGCGGCGACGAAGAAGTTGTCGGCCTCGGTGCCGAGGTGCGCGCGGATGCGTTCACCGCCTTTGGTCAATGCCACGACCCCATGCACCGCCGGCGCCAGCCACGCCCACAGCGCGCCGATCGCCACACCCGTGAGCGCCAGTGCAGCGATCACGGTCAGCGCAGCACGTCCGCGCGAGATACGTGGTGGGGCCAGGTCATTCATCGCTGATCCACATCCTTGGAGTCGGTGACGCCGTGCCGGGAGCATTTGGCCGACCAGCCGTCGGGACGAACCTGCACGATCATCCGGCGGCCACACTCCGCACAGAACCGCGGCGGCTCGAGGCCGAGTCGCGCCGACGTGGTCAGCGCCGACCCGTCGGGTTCGCCCGTGTAGACGTTGAACGCCATCAGTTCTTGGTTCTACAGGCTGGCGTTGAGGGCCTTGATCGGCATCTGCAGATCTTCAAGCAGTTCGAGATCGGCTTCAGCCGGCCGGCCCAGCGTCGTCAGGTAGTTGCCGACGATCACGGCGTTGATACCGCCCAGGATGCCTTGTTTGGCGCCGAGATCACCCAGCGTGATCTCGCGGCCGCCGGCGAACCGCAGCATCGTGCGCGGCAGCGCGAGACGGAATGCCGCCACCGCCTTCAGTGCCTCCGTGGCAGGCAGCACGTCGAGGTCGCCGAACGGGGTGCCGGGCCGTGGGTTGAGAAAGTTCAGCGGCACCTCATGCGGATCGAGTTCGGCCAGGTTCGCCGCGAACTCAGCGCGCTGTTCGAGGGTTTCACCCATCCCGAGGATGCCACCGCAGCAGACCTCCATGCCCGCCTCGCGCACCATCTGCAACGTGTCCCACCGCTCTTCCCAGCTGTGGGTCGTCACGACGTTGGTGAAAAACGACCGAGCGGTCTCCAGATTGTGGTTGTAGCGGTGCACGCCCATCTCGGAAAGGTGCTCGACCTGCTCGGCCGTCAGCATGCCCAGCGAGCAGGCGATCTGGATGTCGCC
>CAZOIX010000421.1:0-4479 GCA_964579685.1 uncultured Mycobacterium sp. | reverse complement strand
CACTCCGAGTCGATCACCCGATGGCCGTGGACGTCCTTGGTGGTCTGCGCCCACTCGCGGACCCCGTTGAGCGCCACGAAGATAGGCTGCGCGGACACCAGGGCGACGCGTTCGTGGTTGAGCTGGTTGGTGACGAGCTTCCACCCGGCGTTCTCCTCGCCGACCAGCGCGGTCGTCGGCACCCGGACGTCTTGGTAATAGGTGGCGCTGGTGTCCACACCGGCCATGGTGTGCACCGGAGTCCACGAGAATCCGTCGGCGGTCGTCGGCACGATGAGCATCGAGATGCCGCGGTGCTTCTTGGCCTCGGGGTTGGTACGCACCGCCAGCCAGACATAGTCGGCGTAGGCGATGAGGCTGGTCCACATCTTCTGGCCGTTGATCACGTAGTCGTCGCCGTCGCGCACCGCGGTCGTGCGAAGTGAGGCGAGGTCCGTGCCCGCGCCCGGCTCGGAGTATCCGATCGAGAAGTGCAGTTCGCCTGCGGCGATCTTGGGCAGAAAGAACTTCTTCTGTTCGTCGCTGCCGAAATGCATGATCGTCGGCGCGACGCTGTTGATGGTCAGGAACGGCACGGGGACGTTGGCGATCGCCGCCTCGTCGTTGAAGATCAGCCCTTCCATCGGCGTGCGCTCCTGACCGCCGTACTCCTTCGGCCATGACAGCGTCAGCCAGCCGTCCTTACCCATCTGGGCGACGGTCTCGCGGTAGACATTGCCCCGCCCCATCTCGCCGTCGCTGGAGGACAGCGCCTCGGCGCGCTCGGGGGTCATCAGCTTGGTGAAGTACGACCGCAGCTCGCGGCGCAACTCCTCCTGCTCTGGGGTGTAGCCGATCCGCATCGCCTTGTCCTAACTTCTCTAGAGGCACGATCTGGCACCCGACTGAACGTGAAGGCGCCCGGCCCGGGTTCACTCCCGGTTGTAACACGTTCTAGTCTTGGGGTCCAGGCCGGTGCCACACTGGTGCTCATTAGCAGCGGTGACCGTTTGGCCCCCTAAGGAGACTGTGATGCGAGTGGAAGTGGACCGTGACCGATGTGAGGGCAACGCCGTGTGCGTCGGAATAGCCCCGGACCTGTTCGATCTCGATGACGAGGATTACGCCGTCGTCAAGGCCGACCCCGTACCGGAGGACCAGGAGGATCTGGCGGAGCAGTCGATCGCCGAGTGTCCGAGGGCCGCCTTGATCCGAAAAGACTAGAGGTATTCATAAATGACTTCAGATGCGACTGATCTTTCCGGCATGGTCGCCGTGGTGACCGGCGCGGCCGCAGGGCTGGGCCGCGCCGAGGCCATCGGCCTCGCGCGGGCCGGCGCCACGGTCGTGGTCAACGACATGGCCGGCGCGTTGGATTCCTCCGACGTGATCGACGAGATCGTGGCCGCGGGGTCCAAGGCAGTCGCGGTCGCCGGGGACATCAGCGAGCGGTCGACGGCCGACGAACTGGTGGCCACCGCCGACGGGCTCGGCGGTCTGAGCATCGTCGTGAACAACGCGGGGATCACGCGCGACCGCATGTTGTTCAACATGACCGACGAGGACTGGGACGCGGTGATCGCCGTGCACCTGCGGGGTCACTTCCTGCTGACCCGCAACGCCGCCACCTATTGGCGTGCCAAGGCCAAGGCGAACGACGGTCACGTGTACGGCCGGGTCATCAACACGTCGTCGGAGGCGGGTCTGACCGGTCCGGTCGGGCAGGCCAACTATGGCGCCGCGAAGGCCGGGATAGTTCAGCTGACCTTGACGATGGCACGCGGGCTGGGCCGCTACGGCGTCCGCGCCAACGCCATCGCACCGCGCGCCCGCACGGCGATGACCGCCGACGTGTTCGGCGAGGCGCCGACATTGACCGAAGGTGAGATCGACAGCCTTTCGCCCGAACATGTGGTCACGCTGGTGCGGTTCCTGGCATCGCCTGCCGCACAAGACGTCAACGGCCAGCTTTTCATCGTTTATGGTCCTACCGTGACACTCATGGCGGCGCCCACCGTGGAGGCACAGTTCAGCGCGCAGGGCAGTGCCTGGAGCACGCCGGATCTGTCGCAGACGTTGACGAATTACTTTGCTGACCGCGATTCCGATGCGAATTTCGCCGCGATGGAGTTGATGAGTTCACAGGATTGACAGTGTCGGTTGTCGCCAATGCGGCGGATTAGAACACGTTCTAGTATGTCTTGCGTCACACCCGTCCTGACCAGCGCCGATATTACAATTTCGACTGATTTTGTCGTTCTTTGACACTGCGAACTTGTTCTAGTTAGTATGATCCGGCTCACTAAGAGCAGCGCTTAAACCAGGGGCGAAAAGCCCGCCGCGGCGATGAGGTTCGATTTCTTCGCCAACGCGCGCATGCCCGACGTCCCGCCGGTCGAGAACGGAGCCCGAGGTTGATCGAACAGCTCGCGGCACCGACTCGGGCCGTGGGCGGCTTCTTCGAAATGACCCTCGACACTTTCGTCAAGATCTTCCGGCGCCCCTTTCAGTTTCGCGAGTTCCTGGAACAGACGTGGATGATCGCGAAGGTCTCGCTCATCCCGACGCTGCTGATCTCGATTCCGTTCACGGTGCTGGTCGCATTCACCCTCAACATCCTGCTGCGCGAAATAGGCGCCGCGGATCTGTCGGGCTCCGGCACCGCGTTCGGCACCGTGACCCAGCTGGGTCCGATCTCGACCGTGCTCGTCATCGCCGGTGCCGGCGCGACGGCCATATGCGCAGACCTGGGCGCCCGCACCATCCGTGAGGAGATCGATGCGATGCGGGTGCTGGGCATCGATCCGATCCAACGGCTGGTCGTGCCGCGCGTGCTGGCATCGACCACCGTGGCTTTTCTGCTCAACGGTCTGGTGATCGCGATCGGGCTGGTCGGTGGCTACGTCTTCTCGGTGTTGTTGCAGGGAGTGAACCCGGGCGCGTTCATCAACGGTCTGACCATCCTGACCGGGCTGGGCGAGTTGGTGATCTCAGAGGTCAAGGCACTGCTCTTCGGTGTGATGGCCGGCCTGGTGGGTTGCTATCGCGGCCTCACCGTCAAAGGCGGACCCAAGGGCGTCGGAGAGGCCGTCAACGAGACCGTCATCTATGCGTTCATTTGTCTGTTCGTGATCAACGTGCTCATGACCGCAATCGGCGTTCGGGTGCTCGGCTGATGAGCCAGCTGGGGAACTACGACCTGACGCTGCGAATGCGGCGGGCCTTCGGACGGGTGCCCCGGGCCGTCGACTCGTTCGGTGAACAGGCACTGTTCTACGCCGAATCGGTCCGATACATGCCCAACGCGGTGCGGCGCTATCGCAAGGAGACGTTGCGGCTGATCGCGGAGATGACGCTGGGCACCGGCGCACTGATCCTCATCGGCGGCACGGTCGGCGTTGCGGCCTTCCTGACGTTGGCCTCTGGCGGCGTCATCGCGGTGCAGGGTTACGAATCGCTGGGCAACATCGGCATCGAAGCACTGACCGGGTTCCTGTCCGCCTATCTCAACGTGCGCATCGTGGCACCGATCATCGCGGGCATCGCGCTCGCCGCCACCATCGGCGCCGGCACCACCGCCCAACTGGGTGCGATGCGCATCGCCGAGGAGATCGACGCCGTCGAATCGATGGCAGTGCACTCGGTGTCCTACATGGTGTCCACCCGCATCGTCGCCGGACTGGTCGCGATCATTCCGCTGTACTCGCTGGCCACGCTGGCCGCGTTCTTCTCGGCACGCACCATCACCGTGTACGTCAACGGACAATCCGCGGGTCTTTACGACCATTACTTCAACACGTTCCTGATACCGAACGATCTGCTGTGGTCTTTCGCCCAGGCCATCGTGATGGCTGTCGCGGTGATGCTGGTGCATACCTACTACGGCTACAACGCATCTGGAGGTCCGGTCGGCGTGGGCATCGCCGTTGGCAAGGCGGTGCGGACGTCACTGATCGTCGTCGTCATCATTACCCTGTTCATTTCCCTGGGCGTCTACGGCGCGACCGGTAACTTCAACCTTTCGGGCTAGAGAAAGAGCATCGTGTCGAGGACCATCGCGATAAGGATCGCCGCCGCAGTGCTGGCGGCGATCATCGTGGCGTTCACGGTGTTCACCTATCTCGCCTACTCCGCGGCATTCACACCGACCGACACGGTGACGGTCAACTCTTCGCGAGCCGGTCTGATGATGGACAAGGACGCCAAGGTCAAGTACCGCGGTATCCAGATCGGCAAGGTCGAAGACATCGCGTACTCAGGTGATCAGGCGCAGCTGACGCTCGCGATCAACCGCGACCAGATGCGCTTCGTCCCGTCGAACGCGCCCGTGCGCATCGGCAGCACGACGGTGTTCGGCGCGAAGTCGGTGGAATTCCTTGCGCCCGAACAGCCGTCCGGTACGTCCTTGCGCCCAGGCGCCGTCGTCCAGGCCGAGGCGGTGCAGCTGGAAGCCAACACGCTGTTCCAGACCCTGATCGATGTGCTGAACAAGGTCAACCC
>CAZOIX010000420.1:0-4480 GCA_964579685.1 uncultured Mycobacterium sp. | reverse complement strand
ATGAGTGCGAACGCAAGCCGTCGTTCGGATTTCGTGTCGTCGGTACCTCTGCCGACCGGCGCGGCGGCAGTCACGGAATCAGTCCCTTGCCGTCAATGGCCTTCTGCACCTGCACGGTCAACTCGTCGGCGGTGCGCTGCGGGTCGATGTCGGTGACGGGCGCCAGCGTCGCCGAGATCCTCGTGGACACTGCCTGGTACACCGGCGTCGCAGGCCGCACCGCGGCGTTCGTCAGCTGTTCGCGGATGATCGCGTACTGCGGGTACTTGGCCTGGAAGGTCGGATCGTCGTACAACGATGCGCGCACCGCGGGCAGGCCGCCTTCGACGGAGGTGTACCGCTGGTTCTCCGGACTCCTCAGACACCTGATCGCCTCGAATGCCTCCTCGCGATGCTGGGTGGTCTTGGCGACCGCGACGTTGAGACCGCCGAGCGTGACCTTGGCGGCCTCGCCATCTGTGATGCCTGGGTAGTTGGTGAAGCCGAACACCTTCTTGCTCGCCTCGTAGGCGGCGGCGAACTGCTCATCGGTCGGCGAGAAGGTGCCGACGTCGTTGATGGCGCCCGTCAGCTGCGGGTCGTCGTTCAGCGGCAGGAACGACACCCCGCCCTTGACGGCGTTCTCCAGCATGGACGGCAGCACGAATGGCCAGTTCACCTCGAGGGCGGCTTTGCCCTGCTCCAGTGCCAGCCGCGCCGTGCCCTCGTCGGTTTGGGTGATCGAAGGATCCGCGCCCGGCGCGGTGGCGACGTCCTTCATGATCTCCAGCGCCTTGACCGTTGCGGCCCGGTGCTCGTCGGTGTCGGTCAGCGTGACGGACTTGCCGTCGTCGGAAAGGACTTGACCGCCAGCGCTTTCCAACAAGGTGTTGAACCAGACCACCAGACCCTCGTATTGCTTGGCCTGCACAGCGATCCAGCTCGGTTTGCCCTCCGCGTGTAACCGTGTCGCCTCGGCTACCATCCCGTCCCACGTGGTTGGTGGGCTCTCCATGAGATCAGCGCGATACCAAAGCAATTGGGTATTGGTTGTGATCGGCGCGGCGTAGAGCTTGCCTTGCCATCTGGCCGTGGCGAGCGGTCCGGGCAACGTGTCGTTGGTCGCGTCGGATTCGGCCTGCCCCGAAGGATCGTCCGAAAGCGGCAATGCCCAACCGGCTTCGGCGAACTCCGCGGTCCACACCACGTCCAATGCCATCAGGTCGAGCGTCCTGTCGTTACCGGTGAGCCGTCGGGCCAACTGCAGACGCTGGTCGTCGGCGCCCTTCGGCAAACTCACCTGTCGGATGGTGAAGCGGCCGCCGAGGGTTTCGTTGCACCGCTTGGCCACCGCCGTGAAGGTGGCCATCTCGCTCGCCGGGGTGTAGTAGTTGATGACGATTCCCCCGCCGCCCGATCCACAGGCGGACACCGCCGATGCGGTCATCAGCGCGGCCAACGCCGCAGCACCAAGCCGCCGTGGGCGCACGCGTAAGCAGGGGACGCGCACCGCTGCCTCCCGTCCCGGTCTGATCTCACCGCTGGAGCAGCTCCGAGGAACCCTCCTGCGCGGAAACCGTATTGCCAGATACGCGTCGTTTGCAACATCTCGGGCGCGCGCGTCGCACACCGTTACACGATTGCGCTGGACCCCACCGCGCCAGAGGGGCGCCGTGGACGACGCGAGGCGCTAGATCTTCAAGCGTGCCAGCAGATCCCGGCCGCGTTCAGCGCCTTGCGGATCGCACAGCACGTCGTAACGCCCGGCGACCAGCTGCATCGTCGAGCTGAAATCTCTTGTGCCGCGCGCCATCGCGTACGGAATCGCCGAGGTGATGAGGCCGAAGAAGACGCCGGCGACCAGGCCGGTGATCAACGCGCCCCAGGGGCTCGGGCTGAAGAATCCGAGGATCAGGCCGATGAAGAGCCCCAGCCAGGCGCCGGTGAGTACGCCCCCACCGAGCACTTTCGGCCAGGTCAACCTGCCGGTGACGCGTTCCACCTGCATCAGATCGACGCCCACGATGGTTACCTGCTGGACCGGAAACTGCTGGTCCGACAGATAATCGACGGCGCGTTGAGCCTCGGCATAGGTCGGGTAGGACCCGATCGGCCAGCCCTTCGGAGGAGTCGGCAGGGCCACTGGACCCCGTCGCGCGGTCGGCGTCCCCGGCGTTACGCCGGCCGGCTGTCCAGGCTGAAACGGGCTGGTCATCGCTTTCTCATTCTCCTCTCGCGCGCCCCTGATGTCATCGCTGATCCATCCAAGGATCTCATCCAATCCAACGCTTCTGGCTCCGCAAAGGTGCCCGATAAGTGCGCTAGGTTGAACAGCATGACAAATCCGGGCGAAGACGCTGGCCAAACAGCATCATCGGGCTCCGACGGCGGAGCATCCGAGCCGACATCGACCGGCGATGAGGCGCCGCCGATCGAGCAGACTCGGGAGACGCCCGACGACATCACGCAGGTCTACCGACAGCCGGCCCAGCCTTTCGAGCCACCGGCGCCGTCGTTCGAGCCGCCCGCCTACCCGCCGCCGCCGGCCTACGACCCGAGCGGCTACCAACCACCGTCGCCGTATCAATCGGCTCCCGAGCAAGGGTTTCCGCCACCCGGGCAGCCGTCGTATCCGCCGCCACCGCCGTATGTCGAACCCGGCGGTTTCGGCACACCGGGTGCACCCGGCTATCCGCCGCCTCCGCCCTACGGCGCGCCGCCGCCCGGGTTCGGCCCACCGCCGCCCGGGTTCGGCGCACCACCGCCCGGATATCCGGCGCCGGGCTACAGCGCCTTCGGCCCGCCGCCCACACAGAAGACCAACTCGATGGCGATCGGCTCACTCGTGGCTTCCATCGTCGGAGTCTGCTGTGGCCTCGGTTCGATCGTGGGGATCGTGCTCGGCTTCGTCGCGATGAACCAGATCAAGCAAAGCGGCGAGAAGGGGAACGGACTTGCGATCGCGGGCATCGCGGTCGGCGTCATGACTCTGCTCATCAATGTGGTCTGGACCATCGGCGCCATCAGTAGCGGCTAGATGACGGGCAACGACCCGCGGCGTCACGATCGGGATCCACCGCCGCCGGGAGCCGTCGAGTACCCGCCGCTGGAGGCGCAGCAGCCGATCGACTATCCCTCCAACTCCGGACTGCCGCCGCCGGTCTACCCGCCACCACCGCCTGGATATCCAGGCGCCCCAGGGTATTACCCGATGTACGACCCGTACCGACCGGCGGCGGCACCGGGCACGAACGGCAAGGCGGTCGCTTCCCTGATCGTGTCGCTAGCAGGCTGGCTGTGCTGCGCTCCGCTGGCGATCGTCGGGGTCGTCCTCGGCGTGATCGCGATGCGCGAGACCAAGCGCACCGGGCAGGAGGGGTGGGGATTGGCGTTGGCGGGCACCATCATCGGCGGCGTGTTCGTCGCGGTCGGCCTGATCCTGTTGCTGCTCTACATCGCGATCGGGGTCGGCAGCACGCTGCAGTGAAAATCGTGGCCGCGATCGTCCTCATACCGGTGTACTTCCTGGTGAGACCGGACGGTCAGGCGGGCGGACGGAACCGCTCACCCTTGCGTTCCATGCCGGCGGCGCGCCCCTTGCCGGCGATCACCAGTGCCATCTTGCGGCTGGCCTCGTCGATCATCTCGTCGCCGAGCATCACCGCGCCTCGCGCACCGCCGGCGCGCGAGGTGTGCCACTCGTAGGCCTCGAGGATCAACTCGGCGTGGTCGTAAGCCTCCTGGCGCGGGCTGAAGATCTCATTGCCCGCCGCGATCTGGTCGGGGTGCAACACCCACTTGCCGTCGTAGCCGAGCGCGGCGGAACGCCCGGCGATCCGGCGGAAGCCGTCGACATCACGCACCTTCAGGTACGGACCGTCTATCGCCAGGATTCCGCGCGTGCGGGCGGCGACAAGGATGCGCATCAGCACGTGGTGGTGCGCATCGCCGACGTCGTAGCCCTCCGGCTGTTCGCCGACTTCCAGTGTGCGCATGTTGAGGCTGGCCGCCATATCGGCCGGGCCGAGCACGAGCGCCTGCACACGGGGGGCCGCGGCGATCGCGTCGATATTCGTCAGGCCTTCGGCGTTCTCGATCTGGGCTTCAATGCCGATGCGGCCCAACGGAAATCCGTTTGTGGCCTCGAGCTGGCTCAGAAGCAGATCAAGTGCATGGATGTGTGAGACGTCGGACACCTTCGGCAGCACCACGATGTCCAGCGCCGCCCCGGCCGCCGACACCACATCGATGACGTCGGCGTGGGTCCATGGTGTGGTCCAGTCGTTGACCCGGACTCCGCGTAGCTGCCCGGCCCAACCCGACTCGGCCAACGCAGCGGCGACTCGTGCGCGCGCCTGGGCCTTCGCGTCGGGAGCGACCGCGTCTTCGAGATCGAGGAACACCTCGTCTGCAGGCAGACTCTTTGCCTTCTCGATCATCTTCGCGCTGCTGCCGGGAACCGAAAGTATCGTTCGGCGGGGTCGATAGCGGTTTTCCACAA
>CAZOIX010000419.1:709-4485 GCA_964579685.1 uncultured Mycobacterium sp. | reverse complement strand
CGGCATCCGTTGCCAGCCGTCGGCGGGCGCGACGCTGACGTCCAGCAATCGGTTGGTTCGCCAGATCGGCGCCAGCTTCTTGGCGGCGCCACGGAAGTAATCCCGCTGCAGATCGCCGGCACCGTCGGCCAGACTCTTGCGCAGCACGGCCGCCTGCAACGCCGCGGAGGTCATCCCCTGCCCCCACACCGGGTCGAAACTGCACATGGCATCGCCGATCACGAGAAGACCGCCTGGGAGACGGCGCAACCCGTCGTAGCGTCGCCATGTGCTGACCGGGTAGTGCTGAACGGTCACGTCTCCGACCGGTTCCGCGGTGCGCAGTACCGCGCTGAGATCCGACGGCAGCCGTCGCGATGCTTCGTCCAGTACGCCGGCTAATTCGCTCGGTGGTCTGTGTCCGCCCAGCCCGATCAGCGTGAGGATGGCAGTGTCGTTCTCGTAGGCCACGAATCCCGCACCGGCGGCGTGAGCAAGGGGCTCGACGGCCATCACGACCTTCTGCTCCAGCGCCCCCTTCGGCAGCCGAAAGAATTGGCTGGAATAGCTCAGCCGAACCGGATACGTCTTTTCCGCGGGTCGCCGGTAACCGTGCGCCTCGAGAAGTGCCGGGGTGCGCCCCGCCCGGCCCGC
The DNA here is from genome assembly GCA_964579685.1 of uncultured Mycobacterium sp. Lineage (GTDB taxonomy): Bacteria > Actinomycetota > Actinomycetes > Mycobacteriales > Mycobacteriaceae > Mycobacterium. The sequence goes on along the minus strand of CAZOIX010000419.1, from coordinate 3,852 downwards.
GGCATCGACGAACAGACCACAGTCCAGTCGGCGGCCGTCACCGGTATCCCGATGGACGACGTGACATCCCGTGACCCGGCCTGACTCGATGGCCGTTTCGGTGACGTCGTGGCCGTCCAAGAAGGTGACGTTGTCAATCCCCCTCACCCGCTGCCGTACGTGGTGCTCGAGCAGCGGCCTGCTGGCAAGCAGAAGGACCACATCCTTCGGCCTGGTCAAGGTTCCCGAGAAGGCGATCTCGCTGCGGCCCACCAGGATGCGGAACAACGAGGGGTCGGTGCCGTCGAGCAATAAGGCGCCGTCGTCGACGACGTCATCGGGCAGACCGGGAAACAACTCGACGAGATGCGACAGTCCACGGGTCAACAGCATGTGCAGATGCCGGCCCTGAGCCACACCGCGTCGTTGCACGGCCGCCGTCGGAAGCACATCGCGTTCGACGACGGTGACCGATTCGTAGAACTCCGAGAGGACCTTCGCCGCGAGCAATCCCGCCATGCTGGCACCGCATACGACGGCATGCTCGCCCGACCCGACCACCAGCCGATCCTCCCCCATCGACTCACGTGACCCGTTCGTTTCGTCTACGGCAACCGCGATTGCCGTGGATACTTCCTTGACGACGTCAATTCGGAGGGGGAAGTGATGCGGAAGCCGTCCCACCGCAGAGTCGCCGCGGTGCTGGCCGCGGTCGGCGTGTCCGCGCTCATCGCCCAGGCGCCGTCGGCCGGGGCGGATCCGTATACACCGGTCCAGACGCAGGAAAACGCGGAGTTCGCGATCGCGGACGGCTACATCGTGAAGCAGATGGAATGCACGCCTGACAGCCCACCCGTTTTCGACTCCATCACGTGGGATCCGCCCGGATTCACCGCCGAAGGCGGAACAGGGATGATTCACGACGCCAACCCCGCGCTGGGCGGTCAATTCGCCGCACGGTGGGCGGGCGACAACTGGGATGTCGAGTACCAGTTCTGCTGAGCGAGAAACGTTCCGGCGCGCGCCGAATCGAGACCGGCAGGTCTAGCGGAACGCAGGGTTCTGTAGCGTGGCGACCGTGAATTTCTCTGGTGTGTCCTCCTCCGTCGCACTCGCAGCCGGTGCCACGTTGCTCGTCACGACGCTCGCCGCGTGCGGCTCCGACACGGAAACCTCGTCGGCCGGCACCTCGTCGACCAGCACCTCCGCAGCCGACCCGTTCTCGGTCACCCAAACCCAGGTGCCGGCCCAGACGCCGGCGACCCCCGCCGCGGCCACCACCTGCCCGACAGCTGTGCCGACCGACGGCGGCACGCCGGAGTGGACGCTGGATGGCGCCACCGGCAGTGTCGCGGTGACCGGATCCACGGATGCGGCGGCACCAAACATCAAGGTGGACACACCGTTCAGCGTCACCGAAACCCAGGTGCACACGCTGCAGCCCGGCGACGGTCCGGTGGTCGCACCAACGGCGACGGCGACGGTCTGCTACATGGGCGTCAACGGTCGCGACGGCACCGTCTTCGACAACAGCTACGAGCGAGGCGCTCCTGAGCAATTCCCGCTCGACGGAGTCGTGGCGGGCTTCCAGAAGGCCATCGCAGGTCAGACGGTCGGATCCACGGTGGCTGTCGCGATGACCTCGGCCGATGGTTACCCCGACGGCCAACCCGCGGCGGGCATCCTGCCAGGCGACACGCTGGTCTTCGCCATCAAGATCCTCAACGCCTCGAGCTGAGGTAGCCCCCCGGTTATCGTGAGCCGGTGGAAGGCACGCCATTCGGCCGCTACCAGCTGATCGAGTTGCTGGGCCGCGGCGGCATGGGCGAGGTCTGGCGTGCCTACGACAGCGAAATCGACCGCGTCGTGGCGCTGAAGATGCTGCTTCCCCATTTGAGCGAAGACCCGGAATTCGAGAAACGCTTCCGCCGGGAGGTCCGCGCCGCCGCGCGCTTGGATGACCGCCACGTCGTGCCCATCTACGACGTGGGTGAAATCGACGGCCGGCTGTACGTCACCATGCGACTGATCGCGGGCACCGACTTGCACACGCTGCTCGACGCCGGTCCGCTCGAACCACACCGCGCGGTGGCGATCATCGAGCAGATCGCCACGGCCCTCCACAAGGCACACCAGGCAGGACTCGTCCACCGTGATGTGAAGCCATCCAACATCCTGCTCGACGAGAACGACTTCGCCTACCTCATCGACTTCGGGATCGCCCGCACCGCCGAGGACGGCGTGACGCAGACCGGTGCCACCATCGGCACGTGGGCCTACATGGCGCCCGAGCGCTTCAGCTCAGACCAGACCAACCCCAGCTCCGACATCTACGCGCTGGCATGTGTCCTCTACGAATGCCTCACCGGCCAACAGCCCTTCCCCGGTGACACTTTCGAGCGGGTCGCCAGCGGCCACATCTTCACACCGCCGCCGAGGCCGTCCGAGATCAGCCGAACCGTACCGACTGCGTTGGACGCGGTGATCACCACCGGCATGGCCAAACAGCCTGCAGACCGCTACCCCTCTGCAGTCGACATGGCTTCCGCGGCAAGGGAAGTCATCAGCGGGCCACGTCATCCGAACAGCGTTCATCCGCCCCCACCCCCGGCGTACTCCTACCCCCATGCCGGCGTCACTCTGCCCGCGCCGACACCTACCCCTAAGCGGCCTGCGGGCAACCGCGCTCTGATCATCGGCGCTCTGGTGTTCGTCGCGACCCTCGTACTGGTGGCCGGTGCGGTCGCCGTCATCGAGTTCACTTCGCGCGACAGTCCCGCCGCTACCCCACCGTCTGCATCGCCCAGTGGTGTCGAATTCACCGGCACCTACACCGCCGACTATGGCCCCGGAACAGATCTGGAAGGCAAGCCCGTCCCGAATGCCCCTGCGACAACCAGCAATTGGGCTGTCCGCTCAGCTTGCGGCGCAGGTGATTGCGTCGCTACGGCGGCGAACATCAGCAGCACCGGTATGGCCCTGCTGTCCAACCTGACCTTCGATCAGATAGGCGGGACCTGGATCGCGGTGGGTCTGGCCTCCGCGCTATGCAGCGGCGACCAACCCGAGGAGATCTGGGTGATCTTGACGCTGCAACCGCAATCGGACGGCACCTTATCCGGCGAAACGATCCGGGCTTCCACGAACGGTGCCTGCGCCGCCAC
>CAZOIX010000419.1:0-699 GCA_964579685.1 uncultured Mycobacterium sp. | reverse complement strand
CGTCAAGTTCACCCGCACCGGCGACCCCGATAACAACAAAGTCGCCGATCCCGCGGTCCTTCCGCCGCGAGTGGTCAGCCCCGCCGAGGCGTTGCACGGCAGCTATCGGCAGACGACGACATTCCGAGACGGCAACGTCCTACCTGGAAAGGTCCTGTCCGCCAACACGTACTGCCTGCGCACGGGCGATCGGTGTATGAGCTTGTTCCATGCCTCCGACGGCGTCGTCACCTTGATCTTCGCGGGCGACAAGTGGACGCGCGACGAAGCCGGCGCCACAGCGTGCCCCGGCGGCGGCACGGCACAAGTGACGATCACCGCCGAGTATCCGATGCCATCACAGTTGGAGGATCCCATCGCGCTGCTCACCGGGCGGGGACGCCAAACCGTATCGGCGGGAAGCGCGTGCTCCGGCGGCGGCGATTTCACCGACACGTTCGCGCGCACGGGCGACTAGCTCGACTAGCCGGCCTCACGGGCAGGGCGTCGGAATGAACAAAGACCAGCACCATCCCGGCGGAAGGGGCGGCGTGAAGCCGGGCGGCGGCGGCGGTGGTGGTGGCGGCACCTCGCCTTCGAAGATGTTCTGAGCGACATTGCCCTGCCCGTGATAGACGTACCAGTACGTGTGGCAGACACTGTTGGCCCAAATCACCGGATTCACAGCAAGATTGCCGGTCTGCACCGGAGGATCCCCAG
>CAZOIX010000418.1:0-4510 GCA_964579685.1 uncultured Mycobacterium sp. | reverse complement strand
CGCTCCGGCCGCCGGTCACCACGTCCGCCAGCAGTTCCAGACGGCGGCCGACGCCGGCATCCGAACGCGGTCGGCCCAGGCCGTCGTCGTCGGCGATATCGGCCGCCGCCAGCGCATGCAGCCTCGCAATAGCCTGAAGTGGAGCGCGTTGCCAGACCCCGACCAGTGAGGTCGCACCGCCCTCCAACGCCTCGGATACCCGCAGGGCACCCGCGAGGATCGGGTCTGGGCCCTCCTGCGACAACTGCAGCGGGCCGCCGTCCAGAACGGAGGACGCCCGCGCCGCACGCAGTGCCGCCTCGGCCGCGTTGGTCGGCCATCCGCGAAGGTTGGCCCGGTGCCGGTGCGCGCGCCCCAGCGCCTCACCGGCCTCCGCACTGGCGTCGGCAACGCCGGGCAGCCGGGCGAGGGGGGCCAAGGGGTCGGCGTCGGTCACGGCAGCACACGCTAGCCGACCGCTGGGCCCGTCAGCCATGACGTTCGGCGCGCCCGACGCACCGCCTGCGGAGCGGGCTGTGACTTGCCGTATTGATCATCGGCCGTGGTGACTACGCTCACAGACATGACAGGCACCTCCACCACGCCCACCGACGTTCCGTCCGTGTACCCCCCTGGCGAAGAATTCGCGGCGCAGGCCAATGCGACCGAGGACATGTACCGAGACGCCGAGTCCGACCGTCTGGCGTTCTGGGCGAAGCAGGCCGACCGGCTGGCGTGGGACACACCGTTTTCCGAGGTGCTCGACTGGTCGGAGGCACCGTTCGCCAAGTGGTTCGTCGGCGGCAAGCTCAATGTCGCCTACAACTGCGTCGACCGCCATGTCGAGGCCGGTAACGGCGAGCGCGTGGCGATCCACTGGCAGGGTGAACCCGTCGACGACACCCGCACCATCACCTACGCACAGTTGCAGGCCGATGTGTGCCGGGCCGCCAACGCGCTCACCGAACTGGGCCTGGTCGCCGGGGACCGCGTCGCCATCTACATGCCGATGCTGCCCGAGGCGATCGCCGCGATGCTGGCGTGCGCGCGGCTGGGCATCATGCACTCGGTCGTCTTCGCGGGTTTCTCCGCCACCGCGCTCGCGGCCCGTATCGAGGATGCCGAGGCCAAGCTGGTCATCACCAGCGACGGGCAGTTCCGCCGGGGCCAGGCGGTGTCGCTGAAGGAGGCCGTGGACGAGGCCTGCACGGGGCAGGACTCCGTGGAGCACGTGCTCGTCGTGCGCCGCACCGGGATCGACACACCGTGGACCGAGGGGCGCGACGTGTGGTGGCACGACACGGTCGAGTCAGCATCACCGGACCACACCCCGGAGGCGTTCGACGCCGAACATCCGCTGTTCCTGCTGTACACGTCGGGGACCACCGGTAAGCCCAAGGGCATCATGCACACCTCCGGCGGCTACCTGACGCAGTCGTCGTTCACCCATCACAATGTGTTCGACATCAAGCCCGAGACCGACGTGTACTGGTGCACCGCCGACATCGGCTGGGTCACCGGACACACCTACATCGTCTATGGGCCGCTGTCCAACGGTGCGACGCAAGTGGTCTACGAGGGCACACCGAACTCTCCCAACGAGCACCGGCACTTCGAGATCATCGAAAAGTACGGCGTCACCATCTATTACACGGCGCCGACACTGGTGCGCATGTTCATGAAGTGGGGCCGCGAGTTCCCCGATGCCCACGATCTGTCCAGCCTGCGCCTGCTCGGTTCGGTGGGTGAACCCATCAACCCGGAGGCCTGGCGGTGGTACCGGGATGCGTTCGGCGGCAACAGGACTCCGATCGTTGACACCTGGTGGCAGACGGAGACCGGGTCGATCATGATCTCCCCGCTGCCCGGCATCACCGACGCAAAGCCCGGGTCGGCGATGAAACCGCTACCCGGCATCTCGGCGAAGATCGTCGACGAAGAGGGTAAGGAGTTGGTGCCCGGCGCCGACGAAGCCGAACACGTCACGGGTTATCTCGTGCTGGACAAGCCGTGGCCGTCGATGCTGCGCGGTATCTGGGGCGACCCGGAACGCTACAAAGAGACCTACTGGTCGCGGTACGGCGAGCAGGGCTGGTATTTCGCCGGCGACGGCGCTCGGGTCGACGCGGACGGGTCGATCTGGCTGCTGGGTCGCATCGACGACGTGATGAATGTTTCGGGACACCGGATTTCGACCACCGAGGTGGAGTCGGCACTGGTCGGGCACTCAGGGGTGGCCGAGGCGGCCGTCGTCGGCGCCTCAGACGAGACGACCGGCCAGGGCATCTGCGCGTTCGTGATCCTCGAATCACACGCCAAGCACCGCGACGACGACGAGATGACCCAGGAACTACGCGACCACGTCGCCAAGGACATCGGCAAGATCGCCAGGCCGCGCGAGATCCATGTCGTTCCCGAGCTGCCGAAGACCCGCAGCGGCAAGATCATGCGGCGGCTGCTGCGCGACGTCGCCGAGGGCCGCGAACTCGGTGACACGTCGACTCTGGTGGACCCCAGCGTGTTCGAAGCGATCCGCGCAAGCAAGTAGGGCTTGCGCCGAGCGTGACCGGCGATGAACACCACCGGACCCATAGACGACAGGACGATCGCCCTGTCGCTTCCGGCGGCGCTACGCCGGGCCCACGCGCTGTTCGTCGCCGGTGAGGTCGACGCGTCCTATCTCGCTGCCGCGGCCATCCGCCGCATCGTGGTGGAGAGCTGGCAGCGCAGCCTGGCCACCGGTGTGGACCCCGACCTCGACGGTTCACCCGCGGCGGCGTCGCTGTGCCGCAACGAGACGACCCTTGCCGAACTCCGTGCCGCCCATCCATTGGCCACGACGTTGCCGGTCATTCGTCGCCTGCTGGTCAGGGACGCCACCGACGCCGGCGTCGTGGTCGCGGTCTCGGCGGCGGACGGAACCCTTCTCTGGGTGGAGGGGGACACCGCCGCATGCCGCCGCGCCGAAGCGATGAACTTCGTACCGGGTGCCGACTGGAGTGAGCGTGGCGCAGGCACGAACGCCCCGGGAACCGCGCTGGCGCTCGATCGCGAGGTGCAGATCCGCGAGTCAGAGCACTTCTCCCGAATCGTGCAGCCGTGGAGTTGTACCGCGGTACCCGTGCATGACCCGGCGACCGGCGCGCTCATCGGCGCCGTCGATCTCACCGGCACCGGGGAGGTTGCATCGGCGCAAGCCCTCGGGCTGGTCCGCGCAACGGTGGCCGCGGTCGAAGGCCAGCTCGCGCTCGTGCACCTGACCGCACCCGCACCGACACCGGTGGCAGGGACGCCGCGGCTGACCGTCCTTGGCGGCGGTCGTCCCCGCTGGGTCGCGCACGACGAGGACGGCCTAATCCATACGGCCACCCTGACGGGTCGCCATGCCGACATCCTGGTGCTGCTCAGCCGTCATCCCGAGGGCCTCAGCGCCGATCACCTCGCACTGCTGCTCGACGAAAAAGATCTCGACGTCGTCACCGTGCGGGCGGAGATGTCTCGCCTGCGCAGGGTGATCGGACCGCAGCTGCTGGGGTCGCGACCCTACCGGCTCATCGGGTCGGTCAGCAGCGACATCACCGATGTGTTCGACGCGTTGGCCGCGGACGATATCGACGGTGCGCTCCGCGGCTACGCCGGTCCGCTTCTGCCGCAATCGGTCTCACCGGCAATCGCACGGCTGCGCACCGAACTCGCCACCAGCGTCCGCGGCGCGGTGATCGCGACCGGACGGCCCGAGGTGCTACGCCGTTGGCTGGACACCCCGGAAGGCCGCGACGACCGCGACGGGTGGCAGTTGCTGCGCGATGTCGCCGGGGCCGCGCCGGCAGCGCGCGCACGCGCCACCGGTCACCTCGCGGGCCTCGACTTCGAATTGGGGTAGTCGACGGCCGCCCGCGGATCAGCACTGTGCAACTGTGATGCAACCCTTACTTTCCTAATTTGGGTGATGTCCGACACAGCCGCTGTCGACAACGCCTGAGAGGTAAGCGAACAATGACCGTCTATTCACGACCGGGGACACCGGACGCAGTGATGTCGTTCGAGTCCCGTTACGACAACTACATCGGCGGGCAATGGGTGCCGCCGAACTCGGGCCAGTACTTCGAGAACCGCACTCCGGTCACCGGCGAGGTGTTCTGCGAAGTGGCTCGTTCCGACGGGTCCGACGTCGATACGGCGCTCGATGCCGCCCACGCCGCCGCGCCCCCGTGGGGGAGGACCTCCGCGGCTGAGCGCGCGCTCGTGCTGAACAAGATCGCTGACCGCATCGAGGAATACCTCGAATCACTGGCGGTGGCCGAGTCCTGGGACAACGGCAAACCCGTCCGCGAGACCCTCAATGCCGACCTGCCGCTGGCCGTCGACCACTTCCGGTACTACGCCGGCGCCATCCGCGCGCAGGAAGGGTCGCTGTCCGAGATCGACAGCGACACCGTGGCGTATCACTTCCACGAACCCCTCGGGGTGGTCGGCCAGATCATCCCGTGGAACTTCCCGATCCTGATGGCCACGTGGAAGCTGGCGCCCG
>CAZOIX010000417.1:0-4519 GCA_964579685.1 uncultured Mycobacterium sp. | reverse complement strand
GCCTCCGTCCTGGGAGACCGCGAAGGCCACGCCGGCCAACAGCACCAGCACCACTGCGTATGGCGCGGCGGCGGCGTAGTCCAGCTCGCTGCTGAACGACCAGAACATCATCGACAATGTTCGGGTGCCGGTCGGCGCGAGCAACAACGTTGCGGTCAATTCGGTTGCCACCGCGACGAATACCAGGGACGCGCCGGCCGCCGCGGCGGGTGCGGTCAGGCGCAGCGTGACGCGGAAGAACGTCGCCGACGCCGACGACCCCAACGAACGGGACGCTTCCTCCAAGCCCGATGGAACCTGGGCCAGGCCGGCCCGCACATTGACCAACGCGCGTGGCATGAACAACAGGACGTAGGCGAACACGATCAACGGCACGCTCTGATAGAGCGGACGCGCATAGTGAATGGCGACGGTGACGAGCGCGAGCGCGGTGACGATGCCGGGCAGTGAGCTGGTGACGTAGTTGGCGCCCTCGACGGCGCGGGCGAGCACGCCGCTGGACCGCACCGCCACCCAGGCGACAGGGAAGGCCAGCACCACCGTGATGACTGCGGCCACACCGGCCAGCCCGACGGTCTGGGCGAGTGAGTTGCCGAGATGGGCGAAGTCCCACACGTCGCGACCGCCGATCCACAGCCAGCGCAGAAGTGTCCAGACGGGGACGCCGAGGGACAGCACTGCCACCGCGGTGAGCGCGATCAGGGCGGGAATCATGCTGTTCCCCAGATGGTTCGGGGTGGCGGCTCGCGGCGCACCAGAGCCGATCCGCGCGAAGCGGATGCCGCCGCGCGCGGCTGCCTCTGCGATCAGCAGCGCCAGGCACAGCAGGACCAGCACCCCGGCGAGCATGCTGCCCGCCGCGCCGTCGAAGGTGACCTGGAACTGCTGGAATATCGCGACGGTGAAGGTGTCGAAGCGGATCATCGCGAACGCACCGTACTCGGCAAGCAGGTGCACTCCGACGAGCAGTCCGCCACCGAGGATCGCCAACCGCAACTGCGGCAAGACGACTCGAAAGAACACGCCGACCGAATCCGACCCGAGGGCACGGGCGGATTCCTCGACAGCGGGATCGAGTCTGCGCAGCGTCGCCGCCACGGGTAGATACATGAACGGGAAGTAGGACAGCGTGGTGATCAGGACACCCGCCCACAGTCCGTGGATCGACGGGATCACGCCGACCCAGGCGTAGCTGTTGACAAACGCCGGAACCGCCAGCGGCGCAACGAACAACGGCCGCCAGAACCCGCGACCGGGAAGGTCGGTGCGTTCCGTCAGCCACGCCAGTCCGACACCGATCAACAGGCACAGCGGCACCGTGATGAACACCAGTGCGACCGTGTTGATCAGCAGCTCGCCGACACGCGGCCGGACCACCAATTCGTACGCGCGGGCCCACCCCACCGATACGGTGCCCCACACGACGTAGCCGAGCGGAATACAGGTGGCCGCCACCAGAATCGCGACTGTCGCCGACACGAACGGTCCCGGCCGCGCGGTTGTTTCATACCGCGAAGACTCGACCGGAGGTACCGGTGCAGGGGGAGCAGCAGTCACCTACAACAAGCCCGCCTTCGTCATCAGCTCGGTCACCTCTTGGGAGTTCAGCGTCGAGGGGTCAACCGCGGGGGCCTGCAACGAGTCCAACGGCGGCAACGCAGGATTGGCTGGAACACCGCTGGCGACCGGATACTCGAAGGAGGTGCCGTTTTCCAACACCTCCTGGCCCGCCTTGCCGGTGATGAACCGGATGAACTGCTGGGCCTCGTCCTTCTTCTTGCTGGATGCGAGCACGCCTCCGCCCGAAAGGCTGACGAACGCGCCGGGGTCCTCGTTCTTGAAGTAGTGCAGCGCCGTATTGGCGCTCATCTCTTTGGTTTTCGCCTGGTCGCGGAACCAGTAGTAGTGGTAGATCACACCGCCGTCGATCTCACCGGCGTTGACCGCCCTCAGCGTGGCGATGTTGTCGCTGTAGAGCGTCGCGCCCGCCTTCATCGCCGCCAGCCATTTCGACGTTTCGGCTTCACCCTTGAGTTGCAGCAGCGCGGCGACGATGGCCTGGAAGTCGGCCTTCGTCGGAGGGGCGCCCCACCGGCCCTTCCATTCGGGGAGCTGCAAGTCCAACAGCGACTTCGGGAGCTGGTCGGGACGCAGTTTGGAGGTGTTGTAGACGAAGACGGTGCTGCGCGCTGCGACGCCGGTCCACTTGCCACTCGCCGGGCGGTACTGTGCCGGAACCTGTTCGAGGGTGGCGGAATCGAGGTCGGCGAAGAGGCCGGCCTTTTCGACCGCCGCCATCGCGGGTGAATTCTCCGTCAAGAAGACGTCGGCAGGCGACGCGGTGCCCTCGGCGACCAGTTGATTGCCGAGTTCGGTGTCCCCGCCCTGGCGGTAAGTGACCTTGATGCCGGTCTCCTTGGTGAACGCGTCGATCCATTCTTTGGTCAGCGACTCGTGCTGAGCGTTGTAGATCAGTAGCTCGTCGCTGTCGCTCGAAGTCGAGCACGAGGTCGCCGCGAGCACGACGGTAATGGCCGACAAAAGTGCAGCGATCCGGCTCCAACGGCGACGCATTCAGGCGGTCCTTCCCGCGCCGACCCGGCGCTTTTAGCTGAGGTTTACCTAATTGAACATACCCTGCCCTATTGCGTTCCGGTGTAGGGCCGAATGGCACCTGTCCAGGTGTTGCCGCAACGTCTTGCGACAGACAGACTGCAGGTACGTTAGCTGTGGATGTGATCCGCAGGCACCGACCCAGAGGACACCGAATGAAGAAGTCAGCTCACCCGCGCGTCATGGGAATCGCCGCAGTTTGTGCGCTCGGGGTATCCGCGGCGGTGGTCGCCGCGCCGACGGCGAATGCGGCCGACTGCACCGCGAGCGGACTCGCCAGCGTCGCCGGCCCGGTGCTTGCCGAGGCGGGCGGCTACCTGGGCGCCCACCCGGGCGCGAACGACGTACTGACCGCGGCGGCCACGCAGCCGCCGGATGTGGCACGGGACAACGTCCGGGGGTACTTCACGGCGCACCCGGGTGAGTTCCTGGATCTCCGCGGGATCGCGGGTCCGCTGCAGGATCTGCGCAACCAGTGCGGCATCGCGATCACTCCTGGACAGTTTGCGACGCTGTTCGAGGCGATGCAGGTCTGAGGTCAGCGACCCCTCGTCACATGCGTCCGAAGCGGCCGCGCACGAAGTTGTACACCCCGAACGCCGCGATGCCGACGGCCGCCAGAATGAGCAGCAATTTGCCGAAGGGGGCCTGCCCGAGAGTCTTCACCGCGGCGTCGAGGCCTGCGGCCTTTGAAGGGTCCGCCTGCAGCGTCGCGATGATCACCAGCAGGCCGGCGCCGGCGAGCACCAGACCCTTGGCGGCATAGCCGCTGACTCCGACGGCGGTGATCCACGTGCCGCCCGAGACACGCAGATCCTTCAGGAACTTTTTGGACACGCCCTTGTAGACGTGGTAGCCACCCACGCCGGCGAGTCCCAGTCCGACTGCGATCAGGAGTGTCGTGCCCCAGCCGGACTGCATCAGCTGCGCACTCATGCTGGCGTTCTGCTGACTGCTCTGCTGGCCGGATCCCATCGCGAAACGGGCCGCCGACAGGGCGATGGCGAAGTTCACGATCGCCAGCCCGAGGGGCTTGGCGCGCTTCCAGGCCGGTGTGTCGTCCTGGTGCGGGCCGGAACCCTCGCCGGGCTTCGACCCGACGATGGCTTCGGCCACCCGCCATAGACCAAGCGCGGCAAGGCCGATCGCGGCCACCCAGAGGATCAGCGGGCCGCCGGTCTGGCCGGCCAACGTCGCCAGCGCCCCGGATTGATCCGCATGTCCGCCGGAACCGAACGCGATGCGCAGCACGATGTAGGCGACGAGCAGGTGTAACACCCCGCTGGTGACGAAGCCGGCGCGCGCGGTGTATTCGAATGCGTCGCTATCGGTCGCACGATCCGCCACACCGTGCAGGGAATTGTCGGTCATGCCGTCCTGTACCCGTTTTTTGACGGTGGCGAAACTGCGGGTTGTGGATGATTTCGCCATTGGGGATGGGTGCCCTGTGACTCGCGCTGACTGTCAGGGTGGCCTTGCACGGTGTGGTCATGACTTTCTCGAAGACGTCGTGGACCCGCGCCGAAATCGGCGCACTGGGAGAACGTTTGGCTGTCGAGCATCTTCAGTCGCTGGGGCTGCGGGTGCTCGCACGCAACTGGCGCTGCAGGTATGGCGAACTGGACGTGGTCGCCGCTGACGACGCCGCACGCATCGTGGTGTTCGTCGAGGTGAAAACCCGCACCAATGACAAGTTCGGGGGCATCGAAGAGGCCGTCACACCGGAAAAGGTGCGCAGGCTCCGGCGGCTCGCCGGGCTGTGGCTGGCCCGGCAGGACACCCGGTGGTCGGCAGTGCGCATCGATGTCGTCGGTGTCCGCATCGGACGGCGACCCGTCCCGGAGATCACCCATGTGAAAGGAGTGGGCTGATGCCGCTGGGGCGGGCCTTCTCGGTGGCCGTACAC
>CAZOIX010000416.1:0-4522 GCA_964579685.1 uncultured Mycobacterium sp. | reverse complement strand
GGCCCGCGCCTTGGTCGCAACCGTGGGGCGTTTGCCGCTGGCGCTCGAACTGTTGGGCGGCTATCTCGCCGCGCCCGAACGCAGTCTCTTTCCCGACCTGAGTGAGCAAGCCTTTATTGACCTGGCCGACGCCAAAACGCGGCTCAATCTGGCCAGTGAACGGCTGGGCGCGCCCGGTCGGTTGACCACCTTGCAGGCGACCCTCGAGTTACGCCTCGACGCGCTGCGCCCGCTGCACTCGGTCTAGCGGATCCAGCCGCGGCGACGCAGCCACCAGTCGCGGCCGACCGCGAAGAAGATCAGCGCGGCGAAACCGATCAGGAAGCCGTCCTCGACGTGTCCCACGTGGTTGCCGTGCAGCATGGCCAGCAAGAAGAGGCCCGCCACGATGCCGCCGAGGTGGATCGCCTTGTGGTTCTCCTTCGACCAGCCCCATTCGGCGGACGGCACATCCTCGACGTCGGCAACATCCCTGCCGGTGTGTCGCTCGACCTCGGTGGTGGCCACGGCTGCTCCTCACGGTGGGCGGACAACTGCCGACATTCTGGCATACGGCTGTGTCCCGGGTCCGGCACGCAGCCGTAGGGTCATGCGTCATGGCCGATCAGTTCGAGGGAAAAGTCGCTTTCATCACCGGCGCAGCGCGTGGTCAAGGCCGCGCACATGCCGTGCGGTTCGCCGAAGAGGGCGCCGACATCATCGCCGTGGATCTGTGCGACCAGCTCGACAGCGTGGCCTACCCGATGGCGACCGCGCAGGACCTCGAGGAGACGGTGAAGCTGGTCGAGAAGACGGGGCGGCGAATCGTGGCCGAGCGCGCCGACGTCCGTGATCTCGAGCGGCTCAAGGACGTGGTGGCCACGGGGGTGGACGAATCCGGGCGGATCGACTTCGTACTCGCCAATGCGGGGATACTGCCTGCCGCGGGGGAGCAGGGTGCCCAGATCGGGGCGTTCGTCGATGCGGTGAACGTGATGCTCACCGGGGTCTACTACACGATCGAGGCCGCGCTGCCCGCCATGCTGGCGCACGGCGACGGCGGTGCCATCGTGATCACCAGTTCGGCGGCGGGGTTTCGACCGGTCACCGTCGACTTCGGCACCGCCAGCCATGGTGCCGCCGGTTACACCGCCGCCAAGCACGGGGTGATCGGGGTGATGCGGCACTTTGCCATCGCGTTGGCCGAGAAGAACATTCGCGTCAACACCGTGCATCCGGGCGGTGTCGCGACGCCGATGATCTACAACGAGGCGATGGCCGAGTGGTCCGCCGAACACCCGTCGTTCAGCCCGTCCCAGCAGCCGCTGCTCGATAACCCGCCGGTGGAGCCCGAGGTCATCAGCGACACGATGGTGTACCTGTGCGGCGCATCGGGGCGCTACCTCACCGGGGTGGCGCTGCCCGTCGACGGCGGCCAGATCATCAAGTGATCTCGCCGTAGCGGCGCAGGGCCTCGGCCCGCTCCGCCTTGTGATCCACGATCGGGTCTGGGTAGTCGTCATCGTCGATGTCGGGCACCCACCGGCGGACGTATTCGCCGTCGGGATCGAATTTCTCGCCCTGTGTCGTCGGGTTGAACACCCGGAAGTACGGGGCGGCGTCGGTGCCGCAACCTGCGGCCCATTGCCAGCCGTGCTGGTTGTTCGCCATATCGCCGTCCACCAGCTGGTCGAGGAACCAGCGCGCCCCCCACTGCCATGGCAGGTGCAGGTCCTTGACCAGAAACGACGCCACGATCATGCGGACACGGTTGTGCATGAAGCCGGTCTGGGCCAGCTGCCGCATGCCCGCGTCGACGATGGGGAACCCGGTCCGGCCGGCCTTCCATGCGTCGAAGAGCGCGCGGGCGTGCTTGTCGTCGTCGACCTCGATCTTGTCGAACGCCGTGTTCCAGTTCCACCACGCGCTGTCGGGCCATTCGTTGAGCACCGCGGCGTAGAAATCGCGAAACGCGAGCTCACGCAGATAGGCCTGCGCGCCTTCGCTCGTGGGAAGGTCGGCGGCCATGGTGCGGGGGTGGATCGTGCCGAACTTCAGGTGCGCCGACATCCGGCTGGTGGCGGGAAGATCCGGTCGGTTGCGATCCTCGGAGTAGCCCTCGAGGTGCTTCTGCACGAACGACTTCCATTGCCGCCGGGCGGCAGTCTCGCCTGCGGGCAGCTCCAAGTCGATCCCGAGGTCGGGGATCGCCACGCCGCCGGGTACGTCCTTGGGGTCGATCCATCGAGCGGATGTCGGACCCGATGACGCCGGCGACCGCCACCCGTGTGTGCGCCAGGTCGCGTAGAACGGAGTGAACACCTTGTAGGGCGTCCCGTCGTCCTTGGTCACCCGTCCCGGCGACACCAGGTAGGGCGACCCGGTGGCTTCGAGAGGTATGTCACCCAGCGCTGCGCGCACCGCGTCGTCGCGTCGCCGGCCGAACGGCGTGTAGTCCCCGGAGATGTGTACCGACGACGCGCCGATCGCCTTGGTCAGTGCCGGAATTCGCTTCTCCGGGCGGCCGCGTGTCACGTGCAGCCGCCCGTCGAGGCTGCCCTGCAGGTCCCGAAGTGCGTCGTAGAGGTACTGCAGACGGCGCTGCCCCGATGATGCCTTCAGTCGAGGGTCCAGGACGTAGCAGGCGAGCACCTCGCCGTCGGGGGCCGCGGCGTCGAGCAGGGCGGGCAAATCGTGCAGCCGCAGATCGCGCCGGAACCACAACAGTGCGGGCATGCCATTGATGCTGCCCGAATTTCCCTGTAGAGAAACAGGATGCAGTTCTGGTCGGGCACCCCGTTCATGAAACCGTCAGAAATTCTGCCCATGGCGCGGATGCTCGACGAGGCCGGCTACGACGGCATGATCACCGCCGATCACCTCATCTATCCCCGAAACCTGTCGTCGCCGTATCCGGACCACCCCAGCGGCAAGCCGCCATGGCCACCGGAGACGGCGTGGCCGGACTGCTGGGTGCAGATCGGCGCGATGGCCGCGGTGACCAGTCGCCTACGGTTTTCCAACGCCGTGTACATCGCGCCGGCGCGGCCCCTGCTGGAGGTGGCCAAACAGGTCGCCACCGCCGCGGTGCTGTCGCAGGGTCGGGTGTCCCTTGCGGTCGGTGTCGGTTGGATGCGCGAGGAGTACGAACTCCTTGGCCAGGACTTCACCACTCGCGGAAAGCGCCTCACCGAGATGATTCCGGCCCTGCGCGCGCTGTGGCGCGGCGGCTGGGTGTCGTGGAGCGGGGAGTACTACCAGGTGCCCGAAATGATGATCGAACCCCATCCGGAGGCGCCGGTGCCCATTCATTGCGGCGGCGAGTCCGATGCGGCACTGCGGCGCGCAGCCCGACTCTGTGACGGCTGGGTCGGCTATGCCTACACCTGGGAGCAAGCCGTTCCCTACGTGGGTAGACTCACTGAGCTTCGACGCGAATACGGAAGGGACAGTGAGCCGTTCGACATCATGCTGGCGTTGTTGGAGCCGCCATCCCCTGATCTGTACAAGCGCGCCGAGGACATCGGTATCACTGCGGTGATGTGCGCTCCGTGGATGGGGACGGAACTGCCCGACGGCGATGTCGAGCGCTTGCGGGAACCCATCGAGCGCTTCGCCGAGAACATCATCGACAAGGTGCGCTCATGAGTTTCGAACGCGACGAGGTATGTGACCTGGTGCGCTGCCTGTACGCCGCAATCGACCGCCACGACACCTCGAGACTGCAGGCGTTGGTGTCCCAACGGGTGGTCGTCGACATCGGCGGCGCCGGACCGGTCGGGTGGGACGAGTGGCTGGGCCACCTGCAGGAATTCTTCACCGCCTTTCCCGACGGTCGCCATGAAATCGACGAGGTCCTCGTCGACGGTTCGCATGGTGTGTCCCGCTGTCGGTTCGTGGGCACCCACACCGGAGAGTTCCGGGGCATCGCGCCGACGGGTGCCGCGATATCGGTGACCGGCATCCACATCGACCGCTTCCAGGGCGACATGCTGGTCACCCACCGTGGTCAGCTCGACATGTACGTGCTCTACCAGCAGCTGAACGGCGGCTGAGCCCGCCAGGGTGGTTCTTACCAATCGATGACAAGGTCTGCGCACGCGGCGATTGGGCCATGATGTGCGGCGTAATCTGGCTCATGGCAAGGCGACTGACGAAGGCGGGGGCCGATGGACGTGACCAGGAGGGGTTTCTTCGCGGGCGCAGGCGTGATCGCGGCGACCGTTGCCGCCACGACGGTGTGCGCGCGCACGGCAACCGCCAGTCCGGGTGAATTCGAGGTCACCCACAGCGACGCCGAGTGGCAGCAGCTGTTGTCCCCCGAGCAGTACGACGTGCTGAGGAGGGCTGGCACCGAGATGCCCTTCAGCAGTCCGCTCAACGACGAACACTCCCACGGGGTGTTCAGTTGCGCCGGCTGCGGGCTGGGTCTGTTTTCGTCCGACACGAAGTTCGACAGTGGCACCGGGTGGCCCAGCTTCTGGCAACCGCTCGAGGGCGCCGTCCTCGAGCGCGTCGACGACAGCATCGGGATGTCGCGCAC
>CAZOIX010000415.1:0-4527 GCA_964579685.1 uncultured Mycobacterium sp. | reverse complement strand
ACCCCGGGGGTGCGCCCGTGGGACGGCGCATGGCTGACGCTGGTGATCCCAAGCGTCGGCAACGATGCACGCACCCGCGCCGCCCTGCGGACCACGCTGCAGGACAGCAGGTTCGGTGAGCTACGCGAAGGTGTGTGGCTTCGTCCGGACAACCTCGACACCGTGCTGCCGGACGACGTTGTGCACCGCGGCCGGGAGCTGCGCAGTCGTGACGACGACCCCGCCGATCTCGCCGCCCGACTGTGGGACCTGTCCGGCTGGAAACGCGTCGGGCATGAGCTGCTCGACGAAATGGATTCGGCACCAGACATTCCCGGTCAGTTCACCGTCGCCGCCGCGATGGTGCGTCACCTGCTGACCGACCCCGTGCTGCCGGGCGAACTGCTCCCGGTCGGCTGGCCGGGCGACCGGCTACGCGAGGCATACAACACCTTCGCCGTCGAGCTGATCTCGCGGCGTGACGGCGACCGACTGATGGAGGCGACATGACAGGTGGAGTGCGGGCCGAGAAGAACGGTGCGGTGACGACGGTGATCATGGACCGGCCCGAGGCGCGAAACGCCGTCAACGGTCCCGCGGCCGCCGGTCTCTACGCTGCGTTCGACGAGTTCGACAAGGATGATTCGGCCGCCGTCGCAGTGCTGTGGGGCGACAACGGAACCTTCTGTGCGGGAGCCGATCTCAAGGCAATAGGGACGCCCGACACCAATCCCGTCCATCGCAGCGGTCCTGGGCCGATGGGGCCGAGCAGGATGGTGCTGTCCAAGCCGGTGATCGCCGCGGTCAGCGGTTACGCGGTCGCCGGTGGACTCGAATTGGCAATCTGGTGCGACATGCGAGTGGTCGAGGAGGACGCCATCATGGGCGTATTCTGCCGCCGCTGGGGTGTGCCGCTCATCGACGGCGGCACGGTGCGGTTGCCTCGTCTGGTCGGACACAGCCGGGCGATGGACATGATCCTAACTGGACGCGGCGTCGACTCGGCCGAGGCCTTCGCGATGGGACTCGCGAACAGGGTGGTGCCGAAAGGCGAAGCGCGCCAACGTGCTGAGGAGCTCGCCGCAGAACTCGCGAATCTCCCCCAGGAGTGCATGCGTTCAGATCGGCTGTCGATGCTCCATCAATGGGGGCTGCCGGAGGCCGAGGCGATGGACTTCGAGTTCGGCAGCATGTCTCGAGTGTCCGCCGAATCACGCGAAGGCGCAGCACGATTCGCGGCAGGAGCGGGCAGGCACGGCGCTCGTGCCTAGCACACGGCTCAGCCCTTGCCGATTTTGTTGTTCGAACCCGTGTCGTTGATCGTCGGGTCGCCGTCGGAGTAGGTCACGGTGTTGTTCAGGCCGACCACACTGATCTCCTTGTCGACCCGCTCGAAGGTGACCTTGTTGTCGGCGCCGCCGATGTTCACATTGGCGCACGTGCCCTTGACGGTCAGGGTGTTGTTCGACCCGCCGATGTTGAGGGACTTCCCGTCGGCGCAGTCGATGTCGGCCGTGGTGCCGAATGACCCGTAGTTGATCGTGTTGCCGATTTCGAGCTGCGCACCCGACGTTCCCGCGGTGGCGGTCGGTGTGTTGGTGTCGGAGCTCTCCGACCCGCAGCCGGCAACGACAAGGGCGGTGGCCGCCACGGCGACGGCGAGGGCGCGCATCAGGCGGGGACCTTGTTGATGACGTTGGTCATCCCCAGTTCACGGCCGCGGTCCCAGATGGCCGGTGCGCCGTTCTTGTAGAGCACGGTCTGGTCCCAGCCGTACACCGTGACGTCGTTGATCACGTTGTCCGCGACGACGACGTTCCCGTTGCCCTGCACCGTCACCGCCCAGCAGGTGCCCAGCGCCGTGACCTGGTTACCGCCGCCGTTCACCAGCAGCGTGCGGTTGTTGCAGTCGATCGTCTCGACCAGACCGATACCGGTGATGTGGGTATCGCCTGGGGAGTGGGCACCGACGACACCGTTGTCGGCGCAATTGCGCAGCAACGGGTTGCAGACCCCGGGCGGTTGCGCGGCTGCCGATGGTGCTCCCACGGTCAGTGCGACGGGCAACGAAACCGCGCATGCCGCCAGAGACCGGGCAACCACCGTCCACATCATGGCTCAGAGATTACGTCCTCGCGTGGAGGTGGTGGCGGGGTTCGTCCAAGTCGCCGTCGGCGACCGCGCTGGGTAGCGTGTCGTTTTGATGCGTCGGGGTGTCAATCAGGTCGCTGTCGCGGCGGTCACAGCGGTGGCGATCGGTGCAGGATGTTCTACGGCCGTCAGCGGAACCGCGCGACGGGCGCAACCCGGCGCCTCCAACCCCACCCGTAGTTACGGCTACGTCGACGATCGCTGCGGACTGTTGCAGGACTCCTCGGTCCAGGAGACGCTGGCGGCCGACCACGTGGTTCGCCCGTACAGCGGTGCCGTCTGCCAGTACGTGCTGACCCGCGCCGGCGCGCCTCAGACGATCGACGTGACGTTCTCCTGGTTCGAGTCCGGCAGCCTGGAGCGCGAGCGGGACCTCGCCACTGAACGGGGTGCGACCGTCACCACCACGGACGTCGAAGGCCACGAGGGCTTCCTGGCTCGTCGTGACACGACCGGCGCGGCATGTTCGGCCACCGCCGGAGCCGGTACCGGAGTGCTGAGCTGGTGGGTGCAGTTCCGCGGCCAGTCCAGCGGCGAAGACCCGTGCCGGGACGCCGAAAAACTGCTCTCGGCCACCCTGCGGTCGGACTTGTGATGACGGCGCCACGAAAGGTGTTGTCGTGGTTGATCGCACCGGCCACGGCTGCGTTTCTCGTCGGTTGCGGATCCGCGGACCAGCACGCCACGCCGCCAACCCCCGCAATGGCCACCCCAGGTGCCGGCTTCCGCAGCGGTGACTGCAATGGCGTCACGGACGCAGACGTCACCGCCGCCGCCGGCCCGGCGAAATACACCGCGTCCGTCGTTGGCGACGCAGGATGCTTTTGGCAGGAAAACCCGATGTTCGGCTCCGTCGGGGCGGGTATGGGGATCTCGACATGGTGGTACCGCGGCAGCGATATGGACACCGAGCGGACCCTGGAACAGAGCGCCGGACGAAAGATCACCGAACTGTCGGTGGACGGCAACAAGGGCTTCAAGGCCTACGACGGCAACGCCTGCAGCATCTACGTGGCCAAGGGCGGTGACGTCATCACCTGGTCGATCCAGACGCTGAATCCGGCGACGCTGCCCGATCTGTGCGCGGTCACGGAACAACTCGCCCACCTGAGCCAACAGCGTGTCAACTGACGGAGACTGACCAGGAAAAACTAGAGGTGTTAGTTTTGCGTCACCCGATTGGACACCGATCCCGACGAAACCCTGGAGAGGGGGCGACGCGCACATGGCCGCTCAGCCGTCGACCTCTACGGGCCGGCGCCCGGCGAGGCTGAGCCGCGACTCCATCGTCAACGCGGCACTGACGTTTCTGGATCGCGAAGGCTGGGATGCACTCACGATCAACGCGCTGGCGACCCAGCTCGGCACCAAGGGCCCGTCGCTGTACAACCACGTGCACAGCCTCGAGGATCTGAGGCGCACCGTGCGGATGCGGGTGGTCGGCGACATCATCGACATGCTGAACACCGTCGCGCAGGGCCGCACCCGAGACGACGCGGTGATGGCGATGGCCGCCGCCTACCGCAGCTACGCCCACCACCATCCGGGCCGATACTCGGCGTTCACCCGGATGCCGCTCGGCGGCGACGACCCCGAGTTCACCGAGGCCACCCGCGCGACCGCCGCGCCGGTGATCAACGTCCTGGCCTCCTATGGACTCGAAGGGGACAGCGCGTTCTACGCGGCGCTGGAGTTCTGGTCGGCGATGCACGGGTTCGTGCTCCTGGAGATGACCGGTGCGATGCACGGGATCGACACCGACGCCGTCTTCACCGACATGATGATGCGGC
Organism: uncultured Mycobacterium sp.; assembly: GCA_964579685.1. Classification (GTDB taxonomy): domain Bacteria; phylum Actinomycetota; class Actinomycetes; order Mycobacteriales; family Mycobacteriaceae; genus Mycobacterium. Next base: position 607 of record CAZOIX010000415.1, on the reverse strand, counting down.
TGGCGGCCGGAATGGAGCGCCGGTGACCGCCGACGCTGTGACCTGCGGTTAGCCCGTCATCGACGGGTTTGGTCGGTGCGCGTCACCCTGGTATTGTGGACGATCGTGCCTGGCAGATAAGGCGCATTGCGGACCGGCCTTAGGAAAAGTCAGCAAGCATGCCTGCACGCCGGGCCAATTCGCGTGTCCACGAAGCCTAGAGAATATCTTCGCGGCGGGCGCATGCGACACACCCGATCGCGGGGTACGCGAACGGGGCATAACTGCAGTACAGAGACTTCAGCACGACCACGAGAACAAAGAAGCAACACAGAAAGCCGGTAGATGCCAACCATTCAGCAGCTGGTCCGCAAGGGTCGCCGCGACAAGATCGCCAAGGTCAAGACCGCGGCCCTCAAGGGCAGCCCGCAGCGCCGCGGTGTGTGCACTCGCGTGTACACCACCACCCCGAAGAAGCCGAACTCGGCGCTTCGCAAGGTCGCCCGCGTCAAGCTGACCAGCCAGGTTGAGGTCACCGCGTACATCCCCGGCGAGGGCCACAACCTCCAGGAGCACTCGATGGTGCTGGTGCGTGGTGGTCGTGTGAAGGACCTGCCGGGTGTGCGCT
>CAZOIX010000414.1:0-4534 GCA_964579685.1 uncultured Mycobacterium sp. | reverse complement strand
AGCCTGGCCGGCCCGGCCGGCCAGGCTTTGACACCACGTGTCATTGCCCGGTTCGACCGGGCAATCCAGCAATCGCCAAGCCAAGCGTTTGCGAGTGAATCGCGAACGCCCGCTTACTGGCTCTCCGCTTTCACGGGATGACACTCGAGGCGCTTACGAGGTGCCGAACTTCAAGAGCTTGATGGCGTCGAAGTCCTGCACGCCGCCGCCCACGCGCTTGGTCGTGTAGAACAGGACGTAAGGCTTCGCCGAGAACGGATCGCGCAGCACGCGGATGCCCGCCCGGTCGACCACGAGATAGCCGCGGCCGAAGTCGCCGAAGGCGATCGAGAACGTGTCCGTGTCGATGTCGGGCATGTCCTCGCTCTCGGCAATCGGATAGTTCATCAGCGTCGGCGACAGGTCCGCGCGCTCCGGCGGCTGCCACAGATAGTTGCCGTCCGTGTCCTTGAACTTGCGGATCGTGGCCTGGGTCGCCCGGTTCATGACCCAATGGGCGTTGGCGCGGTATTCGGACTTCAGCGTGTAGATGAAGTCGATCAGGTCGTCGCTCGGATGCGTGGCGTCGAACGCGCCGTCGTTGCCCGTAGGCACGTAGCCGATCTTGTCCCAGGCCCAGGAGCCGTTATCGATCTTGTCGTAGTCGAGGAAGCCACGGGGCTTGTTGTTGCCGTCGCCGGAGACGAAGGCCGCGCCTTCCTGGCTCGCGAACGCCACCTGGATTTCCTCGGCCAGCCACTCGTCGATATTGACCGCCGAGTCGTCGAGCAGGCTCTGGGTCGCCGACGGCATGGCGTAGATCTCCATGGTCGGAAAGGCGAGCTCGGCCAGCGTCGGAACGTCAGAAGTGATCGCGAAATCCTGATCAAAGCCCGGTACGGCGTTCGCGGCCGACGTGCCACCGATCAGCGTCGTCACGGTGGCGACGATCATCCCCGACGCGATCGCCAGGCACTTGGACATCAACCCACTCCTGTTTTTAGGAGAACTTTCCGGTTAATGTAGATCGGCGCCGCAGATAAGGCAAGGCTTACCTTGATTCGGCCCGGTCGGGCGCAGACCACCCCGGCGTTCGGACGTCGCTGAAGCCGTACGGGTAGGACTTAGGCGCTACGGGCTAGCGGCTACTTCTTCTTGTTCTTGTTGTCGCCCGGTTGCGCGTTCGGGGCAGGCTGAGCCTTGGTGGTCGGCTCGAACTTGCCGCCCTTCTTCGGGTCATAGGTCTGCTTCTGATCAGCCATGATCCGAGTCTAGGAGCGCGTCGGGCCACAGTCGACCCTTGAGTGATTCGAGGATTCCCGCCCTAGCACTGCTGACAAGCCGAACACGTCGCTGACGCGATCGAAGAGCGCAACGCCTCTGGAGATCCGGTATGACGACCTTGGCACTTAAGCGCTCAATCTGAGTCCTCAATACAGTACTGACAAGTTTCTTTCTTGATGCCTCGATTCGTGTGGTGCCGGGTATGCGCACTTCGTCTACTCGACGGCATTGGCCGTCCCTTGCGGGTTGCCGACATCTTCGCGCGGGTCTCATCGCTCGCCCGACGTCCATAATTTGGATTGCCAGCACCTCGTCTTTGTTCGGACAACCTTTCCCGGGCTTGCTCCGACATGACACGTCCGAAGCTCGGGTGGTCGACTCCAAATTTTCCGTAGTTGGGGTTCGCGGGTCCCGCGTTCTGCCCCTTGCGGAGTTCCGACCATTTCGCGCGCAACTCTGCGCCGTGGGTGCGACCGTAGAAGGGGTTGTCTTCGGCGAATCTACTTACGCCCCTTCGACCCGTCGACCGAATCCTGGCTGCTTCCCGCATTTCAGCCGTCCACTCGATACCCATTGGACCTAGACCACCCTGAGACAGATTCAGCAGCGGATGCCCCGCCCTTCGAAGCGACGCGATCCAGAAGATTTCCGCCTGCCCGAGCTCTTCGAGCCCCACTACCCGATCGAGTTCGTCAGCGACGGTGTCATCACCATCATGCACTCGAAGCCAATCGTAGAAGGGGGTCTTTCTTCCCGACCGGGCCACTTTGACATGCTGCCTGAGGCGAGTTTCGGCGGTTCTGGTCGTCAGACCCACATAGCGATAGACGACGCTCGACCGCAGCCTAACCCCGTAGATCACGCCGCCGGTCGGATGTTCGGCGGTCATGCGAATCTGCTGTCAGCGATCAGTCATCACAACATGCAGCTGACGCAATTTTCCACCTCGGTGCCTTGCAGCGCCATCTGGCGTAGCCGGATGTAGTACAGCGTCTTGATGCCCTGGCGCCAGGCGTAGATCTGCGCCTTGTTGACGTCGCGGGTGGTCGCGGTGTCCTTGAAGAACAGCGTCAGGCTCAGCCCCTGGTCGACATGCTGGGTCGCCGCGGCGTACGTGTCGATGATCTTCTCGTAGCCGATCTCGTACGCATCCTGGTAGTACTCGAGGTTGTCGTTCGTCAGGTAGGGCGCCGGGTAGTAGACGCGGCCGATCTTGCCTTCCTTACGGATCTCGATCTTGCTCGCCACCGGGTGGATGGAACTGGTCGAGTTGTTGATGTAGCTGATCGACCCCGTCGGTGGAACGGCCTGAAGGTTCTGGTTGTAGATGCCGTCCTTCTGCACCGACTCCTTTAGCCGCATCCAATCCTCTTGTGTCGGAATCCGAATGCCGGCCTTCTCGAACAGCTCCTTCACCCTGTCGGTCTTGGGCTCCCACACCTGCTCGGTGTACTTGTCGAAGAACTCGCCGGAGGCGTACTTCGACTTCTCGAAGCCCTTGAAGTGCGAGCCACGTTCGATCGCAATGCGATTCGACGCCCGCAGCGCGTGATACAGCACCGAGTAGAAGTAGATGTTGGTGAAGTCCACACCCTCTTCTGAGCCGTAGTGGATGCGTTCGCGCGCCAGGTAGCCGTGCAGGTTCATCTGCCCCAGCCCGATCGCGTGAGAGTCGTTGTTGCCCTGCTCGATCGACGGCACCGACCAGATGTGCGTTTGATCGGACACCGCGGTCAGCGCCCGGATCGCGACCTCGATGCTCTGCGCGAAGTCCGGTGAGTCCATCGTCTTGGCGATGTTCATGGACCCGAGGTTGCAGGAGATGTCCTTGCCCACCTGGGCGTAGGTCAGGTCCTCGTTGAACACCGACGGTGTGGACACCTGCAGAATCTCCGAGCACAGGTTGCTGTGGGTGATCTTGCCCTCGATCGGGTTGGCGCGGTTCACTGTGTCCTCGTACATGATGTACGGGTAACCCGACTCGAACTGCAACTCGGCCAGCGTCTGGAAGAACTCGCGCGCCTTGATCTTCGTCTTGCGGATCCGGGCGTCGTCGACCATCTCGTAGTACTTCTCGGTGACCGAGATGTCGGCGAACGGCACACCGTACACACGCTCGACGTCATACGGCGAGAACAGGTACATGTCCTCGTTCTTCTTGGCCAGCTCGAACGTGATGTCGGGGATCACCACACCCAGAGACAGCGTCTTGATGCGGATCTTCTCGTCGGCGTTCTCCCGCTTGGTGTCCAGGAAGCGGTAGATGTCGGGGTGGTGGGCGTGCAGATACACCGCGCCGGCACCCTGCCGTGCGCCCAGCTGGTTGGCGTAGGAGAACGAGTCCTCCAGCAGTTTCATGATGGGAATGACGCCCGAGCTCTGGTTCTCGATGTTCTTGATCGGCGCGCCGTGCTCACGAATATTGGTCAGCAGCAACGCAACTCCGCCGCCGCGCTTTGACAGCTGCAGCGCCGAGTTGATGGAGCGCCCGATGGACTCCATGTTGTCCTCGATGCGCAGGAGGAAACAGCTCACCGGCTCGCCGCGCTGTTTCTTGCCCGAGTTGAGGAACGTCGGTGTGGCCGGCTGGAACCGGCCGTCGATGATCTCGTCGACCAGCTTCTCGGCCAGCAAGGTGTCGCCTGAGGCCAGCGTCAGCGCCACCATCACCACGCGGTCTTCGAACCGTTCCAGATAGCGCTTACCGTCGAAGGTCTTCAGCGTGTAGGAGGTGTAGTACTTGAATGCGCCGAGGAATGTGGGGAACCGGAACTTCTTGGCGTAGGCACGATCGAGCAGCGTCTTGACGAAGTTGCGGCTGTACTGGTCGAGCACCTCGCGCTCGTAGTAGTTCTCCTTGATCAGGTAGTCGAGCTTCTCGTCCTGATTGTGGAAGAACACCGTGTTCTGGTTGACGTGCTGCAGGAAGTACTGATGCGCGGCGAGCACATCTTTGTCGAACTGAATCTTGCCGTCGGCGTCGTACAGATTCAGCATCGCGTTGAGCGCGTGGTAGTCCGTTTCCCCCGGGAGCGCGTGTGCGCCGGTGGTTACAGGCTCTGCAGCTGTGACGGTTGGTGGCACGTCTGGTCCTTCCAGAAGTCGTTGAGTCCTGCCCGCACGGCGATGACGTCGTCGGTGGTGCCCATCAGTTCGAAGCGATAGAGGAACGGGACGCCACACTTGCGGGAGACGACGACTCCCGCGTAGCCGAACTCGGCGCCGAAGTTGGTGTTGCCCGCGGCGATGACGCCGCGGATCAACGACCGGT
>CAZOIX010000413.1:0-4541 GCA_964579685.1 uncultured Mycobacterium sp. | reverse complement strand
AGCCGAGACGACGCGGGCAAGCTCGTCGGCGATGTGCACCCGGACGTGTGGGAGGTGGCCGGTCATATCTCGCCGAATCCCGGCGGGGTCGGACCGCTCACCCGCGCATTTCTGCTGACCAACGTCGTCGAGCGAGCAGAGGTGCTGGCCGCGCAGTGACCCTCAAGGAGTTCGCGCGCAAGTTCTTCGGTGGGCAATGGCCGATTCTGTTGCCCGGCGTGATCCTGATCGCGGCATTTGCCCTGGTGATCGCCGGATACTGGCGGCGCGGTGCGCTGGTGCTTGCGATCGCGGTGGCTGTCGCCGCGGCGCTGCGGCTCACGCTGCCCGAGGACCGGGCGGGGTTGCTCGCGGTCCGCAGCCGCGGTATCGACGTCGCCACGACCGCCAGCGTCAGCGCCTCGATTCTCTACATCGCCTGGACGATCGACCCGCTGGGCACCAGCTAGCCAGAGTGAAATGGCGTAGTGGCCTACGCTAGCTGCCGCGACGCGCGTCTCGCGATGCTCCAAGAACCAGCCGGAAAACACTGGCTCCGCTTGTGATGGAGAGTCGCGATGGTCGTCAGGGTCGAGCATGTCGATGTGAGTCAGCTGCCACTTGCCCCGAAGAATCCGCTGTCGTATTGGCAGACGGTGCGTGCAGTCAGGTCGTTTCACACGGGCGTGGAACAGCTGCGTAACGCGGGCGGACCGGTGACTCGATTCAGTTTGGGGCCCACGTGGCTGGTGCCGCCGGTGGTGCTGGCCGCATCGCCGCAGGGGATCCGTGATGTGTTGAGCCGCAAGGACGGCGTCATCGAGAAGACCATTGTTCATCACGAGATGCGCCATTTGCTCGGCGGAAACCTATTCGACCTCGTTCATGACGAGTGGTTGCCCCGCCGACGCGCTTTGCAGCCGGTCTTCACCAAACAGCATGTGCGTCAGTTCGGCGGCCATATGTCCCAGGCCGCGCAGATGGTTGCCGACGGCTGGTTCGACGGTTCCGAAGTAGACCTCGACGCACAGTGCCGCACATTGACCATGCGCGCGCTCGGGCGCTCCGTGCTCGGCCTGGACCTTGATGAGCGCGCCGACACCATGGCCGCGCCCATGCAGGCCGCGCTGAAATACATCGCCGACCGCGCACTACGGCCCGTCCGTGCTCCGCGGTGGATGCCCACGCCGGCGCGCCGTCGCGCCCGTGCGGCCACCCACGCGATGCGGCAGCTCGCCACCGAGATTCTGCACGCGTGCCGCGAGGACCCGGAGCGGGATGCGCCATTGGTACGGGCACTGATGGCCGCCACCGATCCTGTCACGGGACAGTCGATGTCCGACAGCGATATTCGTGACGAGCTGATTGTCTTCATGATCGCCGGTCATGACACCACCGCGACCACGTTGGCCTATGCACTGTGGGCCCTGGGCCGTGATCCCGAGCTGCAGAACCGCGTCGTGGCCGAAGTCGCCGAATTGGGCGATCGCGAACTGACGCCCGACGATATGTCGCGGCTGAGCTACACCGTCCAGGTGCTGCACGAAGCACTACGACTGTGCCCACCCGGGGCCACCGGAGCCCGGATGGCGATGCGCGATGTCGAGATCGACGGCTACCGAGTCGAAGCCGGCACCCTGCTCTTGTTCGGCATCATGTCGGTGCAGCGGGATCCGACGTTATGGGACAACCCGCTGAGCTTTGATCCCGACCGTTTCAGCCCCGAGAATTCCAAGGGTCGCGATCGCTGGCAATACCTGCCGTTCGGTGGGGGGCCACGATCGTGCATCGGTGATCACTTCGCCATGCTCGAGGCCACCCTCGCCTTGGCCACGATCGTGCGACGTGTCGAAATACGCTCCCTGGACGACGATTTCCCGCTCGCGACGCCGTTCACCACCGTCGCCGCCGCGCCCATCCGGGTCCGCGTGATGAGGCGTGCACCTTCGTAGGTACCTCAGGCCAGCGTGGCGCGGGTGGACACCGTCACGTACGGCAGGGCAAGGCCGGTGGAGCCGGCCAGCGCGGGATGGGTGGCCAACAGCTCGCGGACCTGATCCAGGGTCCGGCTTCGCACCTGCTCCGGTGAGGTGATGCAGTAGCTGCGAGAGGCGACCAGGTCGATGAGTGCCTGCGGCGTCAGATAACTCGTCCAGTCGACACGATGGTGTTCGACATCGGCGAACACCTCGGGAAGCGCGGTCTGCTCATTGAACTGGGCGTTCTCGTGACCGATGATGGTGCCCAGATCCTTCACCCAGCCCAGCCGCTCGTCGCGGGCGTTCCACACCAGACCGAGCCGGCCTCCGGGCCGGAGCACCCGCGCTACCTCCTTGACGGCGCGCTCGGTGTCGAACCAGTGCCAGGCCTGCGCCACGAGCACCGCGTCGACGCTGTCGTCGGGCAAGGGAATCTCCTCGGCCGTGCCCAGTAGTGCGGGTGTGTCCGGGAGCGAAGTGCTCAGCAGCTCAAGCATTTCCGGAATCGGGTCGACGGCGATGACCGCCAGGCCGCGTTCGACCAATCGTGTCGTCAGCTTGCCCGTGCCTGCCCCGAGATCGAGGACGTCGCGGGCGTCGGGCGGCAGCAGCCAGTCGATCGCTTCCGGCGGGTACGACGGTCTGCCCCGCTCGTAGGCAGCGGCTTCTGCACCGAAGGACAGTGAGCGCTGCTGGCTGCCCGTCATGAGCCTGACGCCAACTCCAACGTCTTGCGGATCAACTTGCCCACCGCCTCCGATTCGACCAGGAACCCGTCGTGGCCGTAGATCGAGTCGACCACGTTCAACTCGCTACAACCGGGCAGCAGCGCGGCCAATTCCTCCTGTAGCCGCAATGGGTACAACCGGTCTGACGTGATGCCACCGACCACCACGGGCACATGGCAGCTTCGTAGCGCTGCCTCGACACCTCCGCGGCCACGACCCACGTCGTGGCTGGACAACGATTCGGTGAGCGCCACATAGGTGCCTGCGTCGAATCGGGCCAACAGCTTGCGGCCCTGGTATTCGAGGTAGCTCTGGATCGAATAGCGCCCGCCCGCCGCCGGATCCTCATCACCTTGCGGACCGTTGGCGAAGCGATCATCCAGTTCGGTCTCGCCGCGATAGGTGAGGTGGGCGAACCGGCGCGCGATCTGCATCCCGGTATCCGGTGCTGCGCCGGTGCCGTAATAGTCGCCGCCGCGCCAGTTCGGATCGGACTTGATGGCCGCGATCTGCGTGCTCTGGGTACCGATCTGATCGGCGGTCGCGCGGGCCCCGACGGCCAGCACCAGCGCCGCGCGCACCGTATCGGGATGGCCGATGATCCACTCGAGTGCCCTGGCGCCGCCCATCGAACCGCCGACCACCGCGGCGACCTCGGTGATGCCGAGCGCAGCCAAAGCGGCGATATCCGCCTGGACCTGATCGCGTATCGAGACGAGCGGGAACCTCGAGCCCCACGGCTTACCGTCTGGGTGCAGCGAACTCGGACCGGTCGATCCACGGAAGCCGCCGAGGACGTTGGTGGCGATCGCGCACCAGCGGTTGGTGTCGATCGGCGCGCCCGGTCCGGCGACGCCTTCCCACCAGCCCTCGGTCTCGTTGCCTGGGCCGGACGGGCCCGTGACGTGCGAGTCGCCGGTGAGGGCATGCAGGACGACGACCACATTGTCGCGGTTGGGTGAGAGCTCGCCCCACCGCTGCACGGCGATCGTCACATCGTCGATGACGGCCCCGTTCTCGAGCGTCAACGACCCGATGTCGACGTAGCCGATCTCTCCTTCGGCAGGCAGCGTTGCACTTTGCACGTCGAGTTCCATTTCGAAGAGCGTCATCAGAACGCTGCCGCGGCGTTGGGATCCGCCGAACCCGCCGAGTTGAAGGGCTTAGCCGCCGCGAAGCCCTGCTCCAGGTCCGCCAGGATGTCGTCGATGCCTTCGATGCCGACCGCCAGGCGCACCAGTCCGGGTGTGACACCGGTGGCCAGTTGCTCCTCGGGGGAGAGCTGCGCATGCGTCGTCGACGCCGGATGGATGACCAGCGAGCGCACGTCGCCGATGTTGGCGACATGGCTGTGCAGGGTGAGTGCGTTCACGAACGCTTTGCCCGCGTCGATACCGCCTGCCAGCTCGAAGGCCAGTACCGCGCCGGTCCCCTTGGGCGCCAGCTTCTTTCCGAGCTCATGCCACGGTGAGGTGGGCAGGCCCGCGTAGTTCACCGATGTGACGTCCTGGTGCCCGTCCAGGTACTCGGCGACGCGTTGCGCGTTCGCCACGTGGCGCTCGATGCGCAGACTCAGCGTTTCCAGGCCCTGGGCGATCAGGAACGCGTTGAACGGCGAAGCGGCCGACCCCATGTCGCGCAGCAGCTGCACGCGCGCCTTGAGGGCGAATGCGGGCGGCCCCAGTTCGGCGAACACCACGCCGTGGTAGCTGGGGTCTGGGTTGGTGAACCCGGGGAACTTGCCGTTGGTCCAGTCGAAGGTGCCGCCGTCGATGATGACGCCGGCGATCGCTGCGCCGTGGCCGCCGAGGTACTTGGTGGCCGAGTGCACGACGATGTCGGCACCGTGGCTGAT
>CAZOIX010000412.1:0-4547 GCA_964579685.1 uncultured Mycobacterium sp. | reverse complement strand
CCATCTTCGACCTGCGACCCGTTGACGAGAATCTGCTCGAACTGTTGCGGAGACTCCACCCGGAGGAGGACCAATTCGCCGTCGGCCAGGTTCGTGGGGCAATGAAACGCCCGAGAGATTTTGGCCTGGCGGGCGTCGCCAAACGCGTCGGCCCCCGGCACAAAACTTACCGAGTCCGATATCCGATCGACTGCCTGCGCCGCTCCGCGGCGCCCGCCACCCACTTTTCCCGATACCGCCGCCATCTTGCGACGCAGGTGTTCTAGCTGCTCAGAACGGTTTGCATGACGTCGATCCAGGCTCAAGGCCGCTGTCACAACAGCACCTCCCGCATCACCAGAATCATCCTATTTTCGAAAGTATGTTCGATACCCTGAGTAAACACCCGCCTACCGACAACCGTCAAGACGACCAGAATGCCATTGTCCGATGGTGACATTGACAAATGTCATCAGTCGGTGTTGTACTTCCGCTGTGCTCAATGTGGGCCCGTTCGGATCGCCGAAGAAACGCAGCCACAACGCCGCGGCAGTCATCACCGGCGCGGGCAGCGGTATCGGCGCAGCATTCGCGGTCGAACTCGCCAAACGAGGCGGGCGCGTGGTGTGCAGCGACATCGCCGAGGACACCGCCGCCGCCACCGCCGAAAAAATCCTCACCCACGGCGGCGAGGCGCTGGCGTTGCGTTGCGACGTCACACAACTCGACGACGTCACAGCCCTTGCCGCCGAGGCGCAGTCCTGGTTCGGTGGCCCACCGACCGTGGTGATCAACAACGCCGGCGTCGGCGCGGGCGGCCTGCCCATCGGTGAGATGAGCATCGACGACTGGCGATGGGTGCTCGACATCAACCTCTGGGGACCGATCCACGGCTGCCACGTCTTCACCCCCATCCTGCGCGAGGCCGGATACGGCGGGATCATCAACGTCGCATCGGCCGCGGCGTTCGGTGCGGCCCCGGGCATGGCCGCCTACAACGTCAGCAAGGCGGGCACGCTGTCGCTGTCGGAGACCCTGGCCGCCGAACTGTCCGGCACCGGCGTCAACGTCACCGTACTGTGCCCGACATTCGTCAAAACGAACATCGTTGGTGCAGGCCGGATTTCCGATCAGTCGGCGCAGCTGGCGGACAGGCTGATGCGGTGGACGGGCTTCTCTCCCGGGCGGGTGGCCCGGACATGCCTGGACACCCTCGACCGTGGCGGACTCTACTGCATGCCGCAACCCGACGCCCGGATCGGTTGGGGTATCAAGCGTTTCACTCCGACGGTGTACACCCGCGCCGTCGGCCTCACCACGCGTGTCACGACACCCTAGAGGAGAAACCTATGGCGATCGACATGGACGCGATGCTCGACAAGATCAAGGACCGGCAGTGGGCCCTTGCCGACATCGACTGGGACGCACCGGGTGCCGAGCTGATCACCGAGGAGCAACGACCGCAGCTGAAGGCCTTCATGGCCGACCTCTGCTGGATCGAGAACATCGGCGCCCGCGGCTTCGCCGCACTGGCCAAGAAAGCGCCGACGACGACGATCGCCGAGATCTACCGCTACTTCCACGCCGAGGAGCAGCGGCACGCCAATGCCGAACTCGCACTGATGAAGCGCTGGGGCATGCTCGAAGACGGCGAAGTCCCCGAGCCCAACGTCAACATCCGGCTGGCCATCGACTGGTTGGACCGCTGGGCGGACGATATGCCGCTGTCGCTGCTCGGCACGGTCATTCCCATGCTCGAGGTCGCACTCGACGGCGCACTGCTGAAGTTCCTGCTCGACGAGGTCGCCGACCCTGTCTGCCACAAGGTGTTCGAGAAGATCAACAACGATGAATCCCGGCACCTGGTGGTCGATTTCGAGGTGCTCGACATGATCGGGCACGCCAAGGTGCGGCGACTGCTCATCGACTTCATCGGCCACAACGCCACTCCGGGCCTCATCATCGGCGCGATCACGGGCGCACCACTGATCAACAGGATCCGCAACGAGATCACCGCGATGGGGATGGAGCCCGAACGGCTGTACCGGGCCGTGAAGCGGTTCAAGGAACTCGGCGACCGGGGCCGGCACACCAAACGGGTACCCACCTACCTGTTCCTGCGGCGTTACGCCGGCGTGGTCACCAACCCGCGCCATCCCTACCACCTGCTCGCCAATTCCATGGTCTGGCTCTCCGACCGGTACCCGCGGCCACTGCTGCCGTCGGTGCCCAGCTGGGTCAAAGAGGTCACCCACGAGCCAGCGGCCTGATGATGTCCGCGCACATCTACGACACCCTCATCGTCGGCGCCGGGTTCACCGGTATCGGTGCGGCAATCAAACTCTGTCAGGCGGGCGTCGACGACTTCGTCATCCTGGAGCGCAGCGACCGCGTCGGCGGCACCTGGCGCGACAACACGTATCCCGGTGCGGCCTGCGATGTTCCGTCGCTGCTGTACTCGTACTCGTTCGTCAAGAACTCGTCGTGGTCTCGGGCCTACTCGCCTGCCGACGAGATCTGCCGCCACATCGAGGACATGACCGAGAGGTTCGACGTGGCGGGCAGGATCGAATTCGGCGTGGAGGTCAACGGTCTGGACTTCGATGAGGAGAACGGCGTCTGGAACGCCAAGACCAAGGGCCGCAGAACTTTTCAGGCACGTACCGTCGTGCTGGCGTCGGGCCCGCTGCCCGACCACAAGTGGCCCGAGATCCGCGGCATCGACACCTACGACGGTCACATGATCCACAGCGCGCGGTGGGACCACGACTACGATTTCACCGGGAAGCGGGTGGCGGTCATCGGGACCGGCGCCAGCGCCGTGCAGATCGTTCCGGAGTTGGTCAAGCAGGCCGAGTTCGTCAAGGTCTTCCAACGCACACCGGGCTGGGTGATACCCCGCCTGGACGGTGCCACACCCGAGGCCGCCAAAGCATTGTTCGCCAAAGTCCCCGCCATACAAGAGCTTGCGCGCCAAACCCTGTTCTGGGGCCACGAGCTCAGCGCGATGGCGCTGGTGTGGAACACCCCGCTCACCGGACTGGTCGCCAGGCTGGGCAAGGCGCACCTACACCGTCAGGTGAAGGACCCCTGGCTGCGGCGTCAGCTGACCCCGGACTTCACCCCCGGCTGCAAGCGGATGCTCATCTCCAGCGACTACTACCCGGCCTTGCAGCAGCAGAACTGCAAGCTGATCGACTGGCCGATCGCCACGATCAGCCCCGCGGGTATCCGGACCAGCGACGGCGTCGAGCACCATCTGGACTGCGTCGTCTTCGCCACCGGGTACGACGTGCATCTGACCGGACCGCCTTATGAGGTCACCGGCCTCGGGAGTCGCTCACTGTCGCAGGAGTGGGCGGCGGGAGCGCAGGCGTACAAGAGCATCAACGCCCACGGTTACCCCAACCTGTTCTTCATGACGGGACCCAACTCCGGCCCCGGTCACAACTCCCTGCTGGTCTACGTCGAGGGTCAACTCGACTACGCGGTCAGCGGCATCACCACGATCCTGAACGAGAACCTGAAGTATCTGGATGTGCGCCAGGACATTCAGGCGCGCCACAACGCGCGTATCCAGAAGCGTCTGGCCAAGACGACGTGGATGTCGGGGTGCAGCAGTTGGTACCTGACGGCCGAGGGCTTCAACGCCTCGATGTTCCCCGGCTTCGCCACGCAGTATCTTCGTCAGATGCGGGACTTCCGATTCGCCGACTACGTCGCCGTCGAGCACGGCGCGCGCACGGGCAGCGGTGCCCTCTCGAGCGCATGACCGATCCGCCGGACAAGGCAGGGCGCCAGCAGGCGGGGGCGATCTCGGCGATCTTGAAGGGTCTGCGGCGCGCGCCCCGGCGCGTGCGGCGCGGATCTCGCGACGTCATCGAGACGGCGGTGTCGCAGTTGTTCGACGCCGCGGTTCGCCATCCGCACGACACCGCGGGGTCCGGCGAGTACCGCATCGATGACCTCGCGCGCCTGGCGGGCACGACCACCCGAAACATCCGGGTGTACCGCGACCGTGGACTCCTTCACCCTCCGCTTCGGGTGGGCCGGATCGCACTCTTCAACGACACCCACCTGACCCGGTTGCGGCTGATCTCGTCGATGCTCGACCGCGGATACAACATCTCGCACGTCCGCGAAATGCTCACCGCCTGGGAGCAGGGCAAGGATCTGGGCGACATGTTGGGAATCGAATCGGCGATCGCGGGCAGCTGGGCGACGGAGAAGCCCGAGCGGATGAGCGTCGCCGATGCGAAACGGCTGATCGATGACGACCCCGGTTTCGACCGCTTGGTCGGGTTGGGTGTGATCAAGCTGGAAGACGGCGAGGCCGTCGTCGTGCGCCCCAAGCTGATCGAGGCGTTCCACGAGATCAGGCAGTATGGCGTCGCCAACGCCAAGCTCATCGACCTGCACGAGAAGATCGCGCCGCTGATCGATCAGATCAGCGGATTGCTGGTGCAGGCCGGTCTCGAGGAGGTGCGCCACCGCGTCAACCCGGGCGCCGCGCTACCGCCGGATACCGAAGTGGCCGAACTGATCACGATGCTGGTGCGCTTTCGAAC
>CAZOIX010000411.1:0-4549 GCA_964579685.1 uncultured Mycobacterium sp. | reverse complement strand
GTGTCGACGGGTGCGGTCGGGGCTGGCGCTGCCGGCGATGGCGGTGCTGCAGTCGGCTGCGGAGGCAGCGCACCGCTGCGCTCCGTCGCGGTGGGCGCCGAGGTGAGATGGCTGCCGATGACGAACCCCCCGCCAACGATGGCGATGGCCAACGCGACGAGCACCACCAGCAGAAGAGGTCGGCGGGGCCGATTGCTCTTCTGCTGGTGGTGGGCGGGTCGGCTGTTGGTCGTCGTGGCCATCTCCCCCAGTATCGCCGCCGATGGTGCGGACTCCGCGCAGCAATGCGGCGTGGTGTGGATAACAATGGCATCAAAACGCTGCGGCTGACGGCCCTCCGACGGCTCGCATCACTTAGCTGGCCCCGTTGATCGTCGGCGTGAGGATCATGCCGTTCTCGACGCCCCACATCGTCGCGATGGTCCTGTACTCGCCGGTCTGCATCAGGTGTTCAAGGGCCTTCAACAGCGATTGCGCCAGACCCGAGCCCTTGCGCACCGGCCAACCGTAGGGCGCCGAGTCGAACGTCTCACCGGCGGCCTCCAACCCACCGCCGGACGTCTTGATCGCGAACAGCGTCACCGGTGAATCCGCCGACATCGCATCGACTTCCCCGTTGATCAGCGCGGTGGTGAGATCGTCCTGGCTGACGAACACCCGTTTGTCGATCGGCGGCTGCCCCGCCGCTTCGCAGGCGCCGCTCTTGGCCGGAATCTCCTGCGCCTCTTGCAGAGACGGGTACGCGACGCCGACGGACAACCCGCACGCGTTGTTCGGATCGATTCCCGCACCGGGCCGTTGCGCCCACAGCGTGCCCGCCTCGAAGTAGGTGACGAAGTCGGCGGCCTCTTCACGCTCCTTGGTATCGGTGAACGACGACATCCCGACATTGAAGTCGCCCCCACGCACAGACGGGACGATCGCCTCGAACGCCGTCTCCCGGTAGTCGGGCACCAACCCCAACGTTCGGGCGATCGCGTTCATCAGGTCAACGTCGAAACCGACGATCGCCCCGCTGGCATCCTTGAATTCGTTTGGGGCATAAGGCACATTGACCCCGATGATCAGCCGGCCCGTCGATCTGATGTCGTCGGGCACCGTCGCGGCGATCGATTCCACCGCACCGGGCTGCGCCTGCGGAGTCGCTGTCGACGAACTCTCCGCCACGGTCTCGGGCTGGGCGCCCCCGCCGCCGCCGCGCCACTGCCAGACCCCGACGCCGCCGGCCACCACCGCCAATGCCACCGCGATCGCGACCGCGACCGAGCGCGCCGACACGTGTCGTGTGGTGGGGGCCGCGCGTCGCGCCGAATGCCTTCCGCTACCGGGCATCCGCACCGGTGCGGTCAGGGCACGGCGTGCGGCCGCGGCCAGTTCGCCCGCGGACTGGTAGCGCTTCTCGGGCTTCTTGGCCATGCCCTTGGCGATCACGTCGTCGAACGGCGCGAGCTTCGGATCGATGTCCGACGGCCGCGGTACCGGCTGGGTCATGTGCCCGGCGATCTGCTGTTCGAAACTCTGCGCCGGATAGGGCCGGGATCCGGTCAGGCATTCGTAGAGCACACATGTCAACGCGTAGATGTCCGACGTCGGGTCGACCGGCTTGCCCTCGAAACGTTCGGGAGCCATATAGGCCATCGTCCCCAATGTGCTGCCGGCCGTGGTCAGCCCGACTTCACCGGCGGTACGCGCCAGACCGAAGTCGATCAGATAGACGAAGTCGCGGTCGGTGATCAGGATGTTCGACGGTTTGACGTCGCGGTGGATCAGCCCGGCGGCATGCGCAGCGTCCAGCGCCGTCGCCACCTGCTCGGCCACCTTCACCGAGAACGCGACGTCCAGCGGCTTTTTCGTCTCGTTGAGGATGGTCCCGAGGTTGCGGCCCTCGATCAGCCGCATGTCCAGGTAGAGCCGGCCGTCGATCTCACCGAAACTGTGGATCGGCACCACATGCGGGTCGTTGAGTCCCGCGGCGGCCTGCGATTCGCGCCGGAACCGTGCCTGGAACGTTTCGTCGGCCGCCATATTCGGCGGCAGCACCTTGATCGCGACTATTCGGTCGGTCCTGGTGTCGTAGGCCCGGTAGACCTCGCCCATTCCCCCTCGGCCTATCAGCTGCTGCAGCTGATAGGGACCGAATGGTGTCGCATCCACCGTCAACTCCTCGGCAGCGGGCCCCCGCGTCGCTGTGTCGATCGAAACTACATCAGGTCTGCCAGAAAGTCTTAACAGTCACGTGGTTCCGACATATCAGACGGGACACCGGCCTACCGTCGAATACGTCGGAGAACCGAAACGAGGTAACGACATGGCACGACGAGACGACCATCGCCGCCGCCGAGACGTCATCATCCAGCCGCAGGCGCCTCGACCCCAACCACAATCGCGAATCGCATGCGGGTGCAGTTGCGGCACCTGCAGCGGCAGCGGTCACTGCCACAACATGGGCACAGGCTGCAACGTGAGGTAACGCGGGCCCGTCACCTGCTGACCGACGGCACCTCCGGCGCACTGCGCGGCGCCGTCACCTGCTTCGCGGCGCGGACGGTGATCTGTCCGCCGCGTGCGGGCGTCATGATCACGTGCTTGAGCTTCGTCTTCTCGCCCGGCTCCGTCGTGGTGCTCAACTCGACCCGACGAAGGATCTCGCGCAACACGATGCGCATCTCCACCATGGCGAAACCCGCACCGAGACACCGTCGGTTGCCGCCCCCGAACGGGAACCACGTCGTCGGGCTCAGCGTCGCGCCGACCATCCGGTCCGGGTCGAACGTGCCCGGATTCGGGTACACGGCCGGATCGGCGTGCACCGAGGAGATGCTAGGGACCAACATCACCCCGGCCGGAAGCAGATATCCCGCCACCTCGACGGGTTCCTTGAGGATCCGGCCGACATCGGGCACGACGGGGCGAATCCGCAGCGGTTCCTTGCAGATCGCGTCGAGATACTCGTCGCCGGCGGCGTCGCCGGCTTCGGCCGCGGCGGTCGCCTTGGCCAGGATGCCCGGGTGCCGGGTCAACCTCTCCAACGCCCAGGCCAGCCCGGTCGCCGTGGTGTCGTGGCCGGCCACCAGCAGGGTGATCAGCTGATCGCGTAACTCCTTGTCGCTCATCTCGGTACCGCTGGCCTGGATCAGCATGGCCAGGGCGTCCGTCCGCTGCGCGAGGTCCGGATCGGCGCGACGTTCGGCGATCTCGGCGTACAACAGCCGGTCGGCTTCGGCCATGTTGCGCGCCAACCGCCGCCACGGCCGGCGGCCCTGCAGTGAAGGCTTCGCGATCGCCAACGATTCCCACGGGCCGACGCTGAGCAGCTTGGGCATCACGGCACGCAGCGCGGCCAGGCGCGCCGGGTCACTGGCGCCGATGACGGTCCGCAGGATCACTTCCAGCGTGATCTGCGACGTCCTGGGCGCCACCGGGAACGACCGTCCCAGGGGCCAGTTCGCGATGTTCGCCGCCGCGATGTCGGCCATCAGATCGGCCTGCCGTGCGACCGCATCGCGGTGGAAGGGCGCCATCATCAGGCGGCGACGTTCGCGGTGGACATCGTCGTCGATCACCAGCACCGAGCTGTCGCCCAACAACCCACCCAGCATCGAATTGGCTTCGCCCGCATGGAAAATCCGTGGGTCACCTGCGAACACCGTCTTGATGGCATCGGGGTCGGCCAGGTAGACCATCTCGCCCATCATCGTGTTCCGCAGCGTGAAGACCTTGCCGTAGCGACGACGGCACGCCGCCACGAACTCCGGCCACCACCGCATCATCACCACGAGTTGCAGGGCGCGGGGCAACGACGGGCCCGGGGGAAGCGACGACTGCGTTGTTGAACTCATGCCTAATAGACTAGGCAAAAGACACGCCGCTGGGAATGGGCAGCGCGGTCTCAGCTGTGTTCTTCGACGCTCGGCGGCAGCTGCGGTGCCCCGTCGGCGCCCGGCGCGATCGAGGTCGCCGCGCCTGCGCCGATATCGCCGCGTTGCGACGTCACGACGGTTCTCGTCGTCGCCGCGGAGACGCGCTGGTCATCGGGTTCGGCGGGCTCATCGACCTCCTCTTCGGTGCGGACGGTGACCGTACGGCTGCGCCGCATCGAGAAATGGACTTCCTCCTCCTCTTCGAAGATCTGCCGCACGCCACGCAGCGGTTTGGTGGCCGTCTCGACCGCCGTCGCCACGATGGGCGGGACGAACGGCCGGATCCAGCGGGTCGCGGCCTTCGTGACGTCCGGGATCGTCGGGACCAGCGAACCACCACCGTCGCGGCGAGGCTCGAGCTCAGCGGACGGTTCGACGGGCGCCAACTCCGGCGTCGCCGTATCCGGCTGCGTCACCCGCTGAGCCTGAACCGGCGTCGGCTCGCTGCGGGCCTCGATGACACGGCGCTGATGCTGCTCACGGTCGATCTCGGTCTGCGCCTCGACGGCGAGCCGGGCGCTGGCCAGCCGCTGCTCGGCCCACATCGTCTCGACCGCGGCCCGCACCTCGGCCTGCTTGACCGCGATCGCCGTATCGTCCTCCGCATCCGCACGCTCGCGGATCGCACG
>CAZOIX010000410.1:0-4554 GCA_964579685.1 uncultured Mycobacterium sp. | reverse complement strand
TCACGACGACGCCCTCGTCTGCGCGCATCGGGCCGACCGACGCGTCGGTCAGCAGCGGCGCCACGATCACCGCCGTCTCGATATCGGGGGCCACGCTCTCGGGCTTGGTCACGGGGTCGCACCACGTCCACGTGGAGCTGGACCCGCCGACGGGGGTGGCGTAGGGAGCGCCGGGGATGCCGATCGGCTGCCCCTTGGGCATCCGGTTCAATTCGTCGGACTTCACGGCGACCGGGGTGCCGGCGTTGCCCAGCACCAGGCGCGCGGAGGTCAGGTTGTAGACCGGCCTCAGCTGATCGGTGCCGGGGAGCACGACGTAGAGCTCGTTGGTGGTGCGGTCGACGAGAAGTGTGTCACTGCCGCGCTTTCCGAGCGGTTTGAAGTACGCCAGCAAGGTCGCGCCAAGGCAGACCAGCACGGCGATGACCACCCCTGCCGACACCGCGCGGCTGTAGAACTGCAACGGGTCGTCGAACATCCGGGTATCGCGCCGGACGATCGCATGCTCGACCCTGCGCAGCAGGAAGCGCCATCCGCTGACCTGCACCTTGGTGGTGAGCCGAAAGTTCGCCATGTCTACTCGCCGATACTCAGTCGGGTGTGCACGGCGGTGATCGCTGCCATCATGTCGTCGCCGTCGATCTCGCTCAGTTGCTCGACGCCGAGGCTGTCGAAGTCCGCCGACCTGGCCAGTCGCATATCGCGGTTCTGCTCGCCGGCCTCGACCAGCTGGCGGGCATACCGGCCGTTGCCGGCGATGTCGAGCGCCGGTTTGCCGTTGAGAGCCCGCCGGCTCAGCAGTGTCGCCGCCTCGAGCACGCGCTTGGCGGCCTCGTCGGCGAGTGTTGAGTCATTGCCCTGTGCAATGACTTTGGTGATGTCGACGATCTCGTCGGGTGTATAGGAGTCGAACTCGATGCGGGTGGCGAAGCGCGAGCGCAGACCGTCATTGGATTCGAGCAACCGGTCGATGTCGGAGCTGTACCCCGCGATGATCACCACCAGCCGGTCGCGGTCGTTCTCCATGCGGGCCAGCAACGTATCGAGGGCCTCGGTGCCGAACGGGTCGGCGCGTCCGTCGCGCTCCTGGACCAGGGTGTACGCCTCGTCGATGAACAGCACGCCGCCTACGGCGCGGTCGATCGTGCGGGTGGTCTTCACCGCGGACTGACCTTCGTATTCGGCGACGAAATCCTTGCGCGAGGATTCGACCAGTTTGGGTTCGGCGATCACCCCGAATCCGGCCAGGATGTTGGCCACGACGCGCGCGATCGTCGTCTTACCGGTGCCGGGTGGGCCGGCAAAGATCATGTGCTTGGACGCCTGCGCGACCTTCATGCCGCGCGCCGCGCGGACCTTGGCCATCTGGGTGGCCGCGCGGTACGCCTCGATCTGCTCCTTGACCCGGGTCAGCCCGATCTGCCGGTCCAGTTCGGCTTCTGCTTCGGCCAGCAGCCGTTCACGACCCGAACTGTCAGCCTGCACGCTCGCGGCGTCCCACGGGTCTTGGCGGGAGGCGATCTTCTCGGCCGTGGTGGTCACCATCCGGTAGTTCGGATCCTTCAACGCCGCAGCGACTTTGGGGTTCGGATGGGTTGCCTGCAACCACTCCAGCAGCGCGACGGCCGCTTCCTCGTTGCCCTGGCCACGTCGTGTCATGGCGAGGTACCACGCGATGGCGGTCGCACATGCCTCACCGGCAGGCGATGAGTTCGACTCGGTCAACCGGCGTTCGGCCTCGGTGAGCAGTCCCAGGTTGGCCGCCGCCACACCGTGAGCGACGCCGGCGGCCGCGGCCAGGAACTTGTCCGGCCACCCACCGGCCGCCTTGACCTGGTCGATGACATCGGTCCAGCGCTCGGCCGCGGCGTAGATCACGGCCTTGACCCAGGCCACCAAATGCTCTGCGCCGGTTGAGGGCACGTCGTCCAACGCCTCCATGGCATCGGCGTAGTTGCCGACCGCGGCCTCGTGGACCGCGAAACCCATGGTGATGGCGAGCGGCGAGTTGATCGGATAGGTGATGTCGCCGAACTGGCCGCCGATCGGTATCCGAGCGTTGACGCTGTTCATCGATATCTCGGCGGCGCCGGACAGCTGGCCGAAGTTGGATCGGGAGAACCACGCGCGGAACAGGGTGACCCGGTCGTTGTCGCCGCAACGGATCCGTCCCACCCATGCGTCGCAGGCGGTTTCGTCCATGGACGTGATCTCGGAGAAGATTTCGAACGACCGCGCGGGAGAGCTGGGCAGCATCCCGACGGCGGTTCCGAACATGCTGGCGAGGTGTTCAGACATGGTCACCCGAATACCTTGTCGCGAAGACGAGGGCGCGCGCCTCGCGGGCCTGTTCGGGTGTCGGTAGGTCGAGATCACGGGCGAGGAAGTCGCGGGTGGCGACATCGTCGTGACCCTGCTCGCGCATGGCCTCGAGCATGGCCTGGTACTGCGCGGACTTGGCCTTCTGCGTGGCGAGGCCCGCGATGATGACGATCTCGTCGGCGAGCTCCTGCTCCGTGTAGTCCGTGGTGCGCGGCGACAACTCGATCCGCGTGACCCTGCCGTCCATGACGGTGCTGACAGTCACGGTGCCCGGCGGATTCACCACGCTGAACACCGGTTCGGGATTGTCGTGATCGTCACGCGGACGCGAGAAGTCGAGCGCGGCGAGATCGTCGCGCTCGTCGGTGTCGAATGGTGGATTCTCATCCGCCATGGAGTGCTTTGCTCACTGCTCGGTTCGTCCGCTATCGGGGTCTTTCCGGTCGAACCAGGTGCCGGACGGCAGGAACTCGATCAAGCCGTCCAGCGCCCGCTGGAGATTCTCGGTGCTGCCCGGCAGGAAGCTGCCGTACAGCTCACCGTTCACTCGACGCGGTATCGATACGATGCGCCCCTGCCGAGAGTCGAGCACCCCTGCCGCAACATCGGCTTGCGTGAACGTGCCGCCGGGATGGCGTTCGACGGCGGTGATCTCCACCCAACTCTCGGGGTCGGCGATGATGTTGGCGTAGGCACGTGCCGATGTGGGCGCGATGCCGTACTTCATCAGCTGACTCGCGTCCCGGCATTCCGCCAGTTGACCGGCGACACCTGTGAGCGGTTCCACGTCGGCGGCGCCGGCAGCCCCGAGCACCGTGGTCACCATGCCCGCCAAACCGACCTGCGGGGCGACGCGCTGCAGGACCAGCATGTCACCGTCGCGCGCGGCGACGACATGTCGATCGCCCTTGCGGCACACCACGAAACGGATCATCTTGCCGCCGACGTCACGCCGCCACCAGCGGGCCTCCAGGGTGCGGTCTGGTCGGCTGAGGGTGTCGACCATTGCGCCCACCTCGGGGTGGGGCTGACCGAACACGTCCAACACACCCTGCGCCGTCAGGTCGCGCGCCACCTGTTCCCAAACGATGTCGCGCAGGTCCGGCTGGGGAATGTTGAGCCGGATACCCAGCGCGGTCGGAAACTCCGACTGTCCCAGACGATCGGCGATCACAAGCATGCCGTCGATCGTGACCTCGACCCCGACGACGTCGTCGATGTGTGTGGCGTCGCGGCTCACGGAGTGCGCACTGCCCGTCGTCATCTCGGCCGCACCTGTCCGTCCAACGCATGGCGTTCACGCAGGTACGTCGACACGACGCGCAGATCGACCCCCGCCATGAACCCCTTCTCCCAACTCCGTTTCGCGGACCGACGCGGCCATGGCTTTGCCACGAAACACACGCGTGCCATTCGACCCCTCGACGCCAGCCCTCCCGCTTGGTCAAAGCGTACCAGCGGAATCACCGCCACCATGTCACCAATTTCCGGCCTCGACGGGGTCTTCCGACGCTGACCATCCGACCGGATCAGCAATGGATGACCAGCCGAAATGTGCACGTCCAGCGCTACCCTACAGCGTTCAGCTAATCCTGGCCGGGCGTGGGCCCGCGGTGGCGCCGGTTGGACGATCCGCCCTCGTCACGGCACCTGTGACGCCGGGCCGACCCAGCAGCCGAGGTGTTCGGCAGGCAGCCCCCACTATCGGGAAGCGTGTTTGCTACCGCGCGGGAGACGGCGCGTCTGGGGTGTAGTTGATACTGGATGGGGCCGAAACCTGCATGCCACGACATCCGGAGGAGACTCGCAGTGACCGACCGCGATGACGAGTTGCGGAGAAGGCTGGGGTGGACCGGTCCCGAAGAAGCCGACGACGCCGCGGGGACCGGCCGGATACCCATCCCGCCGGCGACGCCGGCCTCCCGTCCCGAGTACTCCGAACCCGAGCGGCCGGGTGGCAGCTTTCGCCAGCCGCCTCCCCGGCCCCCGGCCGGCCCGTGGAATCGTCAGCCAAACCGCCCGCCTCCGCGCCATCCGGGGCCGCCGGCGCCACCGCCGGCGCCCTGGTTCCCGGGCGGATTCGTTCCCGACGACCGATTCGCGCAACAGCCCGGCGGCTCGTACGCAGAGCGGATACGCCCCGACGAACTGGTTCGGCCGCGTCGTGTGCCCCCGAGGCGCGGGTGGCGTTTCGCGCTGTACAAGGCGACCTTCGGAATCGTCAATCTCGGG
>CAZOIX010000409.1:0-4562 GCA_964579685.1 uncultured Mycobacterium sp. | reverse complement strand
CGACGTACACCTGCTCCCCTGCGCGAGCAGACGCAAAACTGCCCATTTGCGGAGAATTTTGGGCAGTTTTGCGTCTGCTCGCGGGGATAGGGGGGCTCATGCCGGCCGCGCGATCATCGACGTGGTCGACTCGGCGAGCAGCTCGCCATGCTGGTTGGCATATTCCGAGCGCCAGGTCACCAGGACGAATCGGCCGGAACGGCCATGCTTTTCGACGATCGAGTCGATGGTGCGGGTCATCTCGACGTCGTCGCCGTGATAGGCGGGCCGGTGGAAGGTGGTGCTCTCCCCGCCCGCCATCCGGCGCGGCGCACGGGGAAACGCCATGCTGCCCGTCACCGCACCCGACGAGCCGTCGGGCCGCAGCTCGTCGAGACGGGCCACACCGAGGATCGCGTACTGCAGGTACAGCGGCGGGCAGATGATGTCGCGGTATCCGTGCTCGCGCGCGTAGTCGGCGTCGAACCACAGCGGATTATGGTCACCGACCGCGGCGGCCCAGCGCTGCCAGTCCCGCCGGTACACCTCGCCCCTGGCGACCGCGACCACGGTGCCGATCTTCTCCGCCGACTCCGGATCGATGAGGCTGTCAGACGTCACCGGGCACCCCAGTTCATCTCACCCTCAAGCCATTTCGCGGCGATGTCGATTCCGCCGCCGAGCGTCGACAGGATGCGCGCCCGTTCCGAGTACAGATGCAGACCGGTGTCCACCACATAACCCATGCCGCCGTGCAGTTGATGCGCATCGAGGGTGATCTTCTTGACCTCGGCGGCGCGCATCCGGGCGATCGCCGTCTCACGCGTGGCGGTGCGGCCCTGTCCGAGCCAGAACACCGCCGACTGCGCGGCGAGCCTGGCCGCCGCCAGCGCGATGTGCATATCGGCGACCAGATGCTGGGCGGCCTGAAACGACGCGATCGGCCTGCCGAACTGCTCACGCATCGTCGTGTAGGCCACGGTGCGGTCGATCACCGCTTCGCCGACCCCGACGAGGTCCAGACAGTCCAGCGCCACAATCGCATTGGCGACTCGGCGCAGCTGTTGCTCATCGACGGGCACGGTCGACACATCGGTGACGCGCACGGTGAAGGCGGGAAAGCCGCCCATCGCGCGGATGGGTTCGATCGCGACACCCGACGCCGCGGTGTCGATCGCCGCGACACCCGCGCCGCTGCGCGCGATGATCACGTCGGCCTGGTCCACGTCGGCGACGAACTCCGCAACCCCGTTGATGCCGTGGGACGCGTCGCGCGCATCGAACAGCGCGATCGTCCCGCGCGCCTCGCCGGACGTCAGGCGCGGCAGCCATTCCGATCCGACACCGAGCCACCCGATGGCCAGCGAGGCGTACAGCGTGCTCTGAACCACCCTGGGGCACAACGCTCGTCCCGCTTCGACACAGAAGATGCCGACATCGGTGACGCTGCCGTCGACCGCCAATCCGAGCACACCCGCGTCGGCCAGCGCCTTCCACCGCGCCGCAGGCTCGAGCTCGGCGGCGAGCAGGCGGCGGCACATCGCCGCGAGATCGCGTTCGTCGGAATCGGGAATCACGCGCATGCCGTCACCGCCCGTACGACGGCATCTTGTGGCCGCGCTGGGCGATGACGTCGCGCAGCACCTCGTTGGTGCCGCCGCCGAAGCGCATCAGCGGTGACACCCGGTAGAGCCGCTCGTAGAAGTTGCCGACCCGAAGACCGTCGGGGCCGAGCAGATCGATCGCCAGATCGGCGATGCGCTGACGCAGTTCGCTGGAGAAGATCTTCTCCACGCTCACCTCGATCGTGGGGATCTTGCCGCTGTCGAGCAGCGACGCGGCCTGGTAGCCCATCAGCGTGGCGACTTCGACGTCGGCCTCGGCCTGCGCGAGCCGCCGACGGAACACCGGATCCGCGTCGGGAGCCATCGCGATCAGATCGTCGAGCGCGCGTCGGAGGTCACCGGCATTCGTCAGTGCCCCGCGCTCCAGATCCAGGGCACCGGTGATGTAGGTCCAGCCCGCGTTGAGTTCACCGATGAGGTTCGTCGCCGGGACCCGCACGTCGTTGAAGAACGTCTCGTTGGTGCGATACCCCGACCACGCGTACAGCGGCCGGATCTCGACGCCGGGGCTGTCGACCGGGACCGCCATCACCGAGATACCGCGGTGCCGCTTCGCCTCGGGATCGGTACGCACGCACAGCCATTCGTGGGTGGATCGCTGCGCCCCGCTGTTCCAGATCTTCGAGCCGTTGATCACCCACTCGTCGCCGTCGCGCACCGCTCTGGTCCGCAGGCTGGCCAGGTCGGTCCCGGCGTTGGGCTCGCTGTAGCCCAGTGCGAAGACGATCTCGCCCCGCGCGATCCCCGACAGGAATTCCTTCTTGTTCTGCTCGGTGCCGTGCCGCATGATCATCGGCGCCACCGAGGTGACCGTCAGATCGGGCCCCGGCACACGCGCGTACTCGAACTCGGTCATCAGCAGGTGCTGGTGCATCGCCGTCAGCCCGAGTCCGCCGTACGCCTCGGGCCAGTTCAGTCCGAACCAACCCTTCTCGCCGATCTTGCGCCGGAACGCGCTGACCTCGCCGCCTTGATATTCCAATCCATGCGCGGCGATCTCCGCCTGCAGCGCCGGGGTGACGTTCTCGGCGAGGAAGGCCCGTACCTCGCTGACCCACGCCCGCTGGTCGTCGTCGAGCGCGAAATCCACGCAGCAGACACTATCGAGAAGTTGTCTACTCCGGGCGACTTCGGCATGCGGAGTCTCGCTGCGGGAGGTTGCGTGGCGGCGGTCGTGGGTAGTCCCCGTCGCAGGGGAGGTACTCGAGGCGGATCCGCCTGATCGCCGCGTTCGCCGCGGCAGCGATGGTGTCGGGATGCGGCCGGACGGGACCGGAGCCGGCGGAGCGGTCGGAGCGCTCCGGTCAGGTCACCGTCGGGGACGCATCGCAACACACCACGTCGGTCGACTGCACGCAGATTCAGTGGGCGCTGACGATCGACGCGTCCACCGAGAAGGGACGCGCCCGCGCCTACCTGCGCATCGGGGGTCCGCAGCCGACGGTCAGGACCGTCAACCTCGAGAACATCGACGGCCTCAACGGCATCGCCGGGGGCGACGCCGGCACCGCCGAAGCCTCGATCGACGGCGGCAACACCTACAAGATCACCGGCACCGCCGTCGTCTCCGATCCGGAACACCCGGGAACGACGACCGAGATGCCGTTCTCGATCGAAGCGCCCTGCTGAACATCGAAAAAGACGAAAAGCCGATTCTGTATGACTCAGATGGCCTCATTCGGCCCATATCGTTGACTTTCATACCGCACAGTCATACATTTTGAGCATTCTGTCGCCTCAATTCAGGCAGGTGCCCATTGACTGTCGACGTGCTCTGCCCCAATGTGTTCGACGCCGGTCTGCCGACGCTGGACTACGACGTCAAGGACACGCCCGCCGAGGTCTACCCGCGGATTCGCCAGGCCCAGGCGCAGGCGCAGATCGCCATCGGACCGTTCGGGCCCGAGATCGTGTCCCACGAACTGGCGCGGACGGTGCTGCGCGACCCGCGCTTCACGATCCCGCCCGGAATGAACCTGATGGTGCAGGGCATCACGTCGGGCCCGCTGTGGGACAAGATCGTCAACAGCCTGCTCGGCCTCGACGGTGAGCCACACCGCCGCCTGCGCAGCCTGGTGTCCAAGGCCTTCACCCCGCGGGCCAGCGCGCGGATGCACGACACCATCGTCGAGGTGATCAACGACCTCATCGATCACGTTGCCGCAGAAGGACGTTGCGACATCGTCACCGATATCGCCCGGCCGTACCCCGTGCCGATCATCTGCGCGCTGCTCGGCGCCCCGCGCGAGGACTGGCAGCACTTCTCGCGGTGGGCCGACGAGATCTTCACCGCCTTCACGTTCAATCCCGACGGTGTCGACCAAGCGTTCATCATGCGTGCGTGGGGCGAGCTCGATGACTACGTCGACGAGATGGTCGCGCACCGGCGGCACAACCCGACCGACGATCTGCTGTCCGACCTGATCCGCGCGGAGGATGAAGGCGACCGGCTCAACGCCGCCGAACTGCGCATGCTGGCCGGCGGGCTGCTGCTGGCGGGCACCGACACCACGCGCAACCAGCTGGCGGGGTCCCTCGATGTGCTCATCGATCACCCCGACCAGTGGGAGCTGCTGGCCGAGCACCCCGAGCTGGCGGCCAGCGCGGTGGAGGAGACGATTCGCCATTCGCCGATCGGCTCGGGCACCCTGCGCACCGTCACCGAAGACACGGAGTTGGCGGGCCACCTGTTCCCCGCCGGAACCATGGTGATCGTCAATACCTTGGCCGCCAACCGGGATCCAGCGGTGTACGACGACCCGGACCGCTTCGACATCACCCGTTCCGATGCGCCGGCAGTGCTGACGTTCGGTGGGGGCATCCACTATTGCCTCGGCGCCAACCTGGCTCGACTGGAACTCGCCGAGGCTCTCAAGATCGTGACCCGCCGAATGACCAAGCCGTCGCGCACCGGACCGGCCCCCTGGAAACCGATGATGGAGTTGAGCGGGCCGACGA
>CAZOIX010000408.1:0-4598 GCA_964579685.1 uncultured Mycobacterium sp. | reverse complement strand
CCACCACGGTGATGGCGAGATCGGACGAGCACGAGTCGGCCACCGAGGTGATCTCGACCGAGGCGCCCGAAGAGCCCGAACGCCGGTTCACGGCGCCGTCCGCCTTCGACGCGGGGACCACGACGAAGATCGACAGGCCGTCCGAGCCGGCGACCGAGGTCATGGCCACCGCGCCCGCACCTGTGGCGAAACCCGTTTCGCCACAGGTCATTCCGCCTCGGGGAGACGCACCCAAACCTCCGCGACCCAAGCGTCGCAGCTGGGCCTGGGTGATCGCGCTGCTGCTGGTGATCGCGGCACTGGTGGCCGTCGCAGTGCTCGGCACCCTGTTGTTGACCCGCGACGCGAAGCCCACCGTGTCCCAGGAGGACCGGGTCCGCGCGACCATCCAGAACTACGACGCCGCGATCGCCAAGGGCGACCTGGCCACGCTGCGCGGCATCACCTGCGGCAGGGCTGCAGACGACTACGTCGCCTACAACGACCGGGTGTGGACCGATACCCATGCGCGGATAGCGGCCGCCAAGCAGTATCCCGTCATCGCCAGCATCGACCAGGTGGTGGTCAACGGGGACCATGCCGAGGCCAACGTCACGACATTCATGGCCTACGCCCCACAGACCCGGTCGACGCGAAGCCTGGACCTGGAGTTCCGCGACGACCAGTGGAAGATCTGTCAGGCGCCCGCCGCGTAGCGATTTCGGTGCGGTTTCATCCGCTCAGCGACTGTTTGCGCACCGAAATCACACTCAGCCGGCGGCGGTCACCGACCGGCCCGCGCTGTGCAGGTCCCGGCACGCCTCGATGACGCGTTCGGTCATCGACGCTTCGGCCTTCTTCAGGTAGCTGCGCGGATCATAGGCCTTCTTGTTGCCGACTTCGCCGTCGATCTTGAGCACCCCGTCGTAGTTGGAAAACATGTGTCCCGCGACGGGGCGGGTGAACGCGTACTGGGTGTCGGTGTCGACGTTCATCTTCACGACGCCATAACGCAGCGAATCCTCGATCTCGGACTTCAGCGAGCCGGACCCGCCATGGAACACGAAGTCGAAAGGCTTTGACTCGCTGGGTAATCCGAGCTTCGCGGCGGCGACCTTCTGGCCCTCGTCCAGGACGTCTGGGCGAAGCTTGACGTTTCCGGGCTTGTAGACGCCGTGCACATTGCCGAACGTCGCCGCCAGCAGGTACTTGCCGTGTTCACCCGCCCCCAGCGCCTCGATCGTCTTCTCGAAATCCTCGGGTGTCGTGTAGAGCTTGTCGTTGATCTCGTGGGCGACCCCGTCCTCCTCACCGCCAACCACACCGATCTCGATCTCGAGGATGATCTTCGCCGCGGCCGCTTCCTTGAGAAGTTCGCGAGCGATGTCGAGGTTCTCGTCGATCGGCACTGCCGAGCCGTCCCACATGTGCGACTGGAACAGCGGGTTGCCGCCGTCGGCGACCCGCTTCTGCGAAATGGCGAGCAGTGGTCTGACGTAGGTGTCCAGTTTGTCCTTGGGGCAGTGGTCGGTGTGCAGGGCCACGGTGATCGGATACTTCTCGGCGATGATGTGGGTGAACTCGGCGAGAGCAACGGCACCGGTCACCATGTCCTTGACTCCGAGGCCGGAGGCGAACTCCGCCCCACCGGTGGAGAACTGGATGATGCCGTCGCTACCGGCGTCGGCGAACCCCTTGATGGCGGCGTTGACGGACTCCGAACCCACGCAGTTGATGGCGGGGAACGCGAACGAATGCTCCTTGGCCCGGCTCAGCATCTCCGCGTAGACCTCGGGCGTGGCGACGGGCATGGGAATTCCTCTCGGCGATGCGGACGTATTCCAGATTGTCTCAGGAACGCGGCGTCCTCACACGGTCAAAAGGGGGTGGGCCCGCCGGACCGGTATCTTGGGGCCTTGTGACGACCTCGGTCCTGGCCGCTACCAACCAGCTGGCACTCATGCCGGACTTCCTCGACCCCATGACGCTGCTCGGGTACTTCGGCGCCTGGGCGCTGGTGGGATTGCTGCTGGTGGTCTTCGTCGAATCGGGCGTGCTGTTCCCGGTCCTGCCCGGTGACTCCCTGCTGTTCGTCGCGGGCATGCTCGCCGCGGGCACCCAGAGGTTGGCGGATGAGGGCGGCGACCCGATCAATTTCCAGCTCTGGCAGCTGCTGGTGTTCATCCCGATCGCCGCGATCCTGGGCGGACAGGCCGGTTACTGGATCGGCC
Source organism: uncultured Mycobacterium sp. (assembly GCA_964579685.1). Lineage (GTDB taxonomy): Bacteria > Actinomycetota > Actinomycetes > Mycobacteriales > Mycobacteriaceae > Mycobacterium. The sequence continues at coordinate 2,388 of CAZOIX010000408.1, read as the reverse complement.
GCAACATCGGGACGGCCATGTTCAAACCGGACGCCAGGATCCTCAAGCAGCGCTATCTCGACGAGGCGCACGCCTTCTTCGAGCAGCGCGGCCCGTTCGCCATCGTGATCGCCCGGTTCGTACCGATCGTGCGGACACTGGCGCCACTGACCGCGGGCGCCGCGCGAATGAGTTATTCGGCGTTCACGTTCTTCAACGTCCTCGGCGCGGTGGTGTGGGGCGTCGGACTGACCCTGCTGGGGTACTGGCTCGGCCGATTCGAGGTCATCCAGAACCTCCTCGAGCCGATCGTGATCGTGATCGTCGTGCTCTCCGTGCTGCCGATGTTCATCGAGTGGTATCGACGGCGCAAGGCGGCCAAACGGGAGGCAGGCGACGCCGCCTAGGTGCGCGCGTCCTCCAACGCGCGGATCAGGCTGGCCGAATCCCATGGGCCCTTGTGCCGCGTGCCGTTGACGAAGAACGTCGGCGTCGAGTTCAGATCCATCGCCTCCGCGTCCTGGGCGTCATCCTGCACGCGGTGTAACACCTTCGACGGATGGACACGAACGTCCTCGTCGAACTGTGCGAGATCCAGCCCGACAGCGTTGGCATAGCGGTAGATATCGGACCATTCCAGGTCGTCCTGGTGGGCGAACAACTGCCCGCCCATCTCGAAGTACCTGCCCTGAAGCCCCGCAGCCTCGGCGGCACGCGCCGCGTCGAAGGCACGCGGGTGCACCCGTTCCAGGGGTAGATGCCGCCATACGTAGCAGAGGTCGTCGCCGAAGTGCGCACGAACCTCGTCGATTCCACCCGTCGCTCGGCTGCAGAACGGACATTCGTAATCCCCGTACTCGACCAGTGTCAGCGGGGCATTCGGATTCCCCCTGATGTGGTCGCGTTGCGGGTCGATGGGCCGGATGAGGGTGAGACCGATCGGTTCGGGCGGACTGAACACATCGGTGATGTGAAAGATCGCCCAGCCCACGACAAAGGCGATGATCGACGCCGCGATGACACCGATGCGCGCCTGATCCTGTCGGTCCGGTTCGCTGATCGCGATGTCGACGATGAAAAGCGAGATGGTGAAACCGATTCCGGACAGCGCGGCACCGCCTGCGACGCGGCGCAGTCGAAGTCCCGGCGCCAGCTGCCCGAGTCCCGTGTTTCTCATGAGCCACGTCGCGCCGGTGATGCCGACGAACTTGCCGAGTACCAGACCGGCGACGATGCCCCAGGTCAACGGGGACCGCGCCGCGGCGGACACGCTCGCCGCGTCGAGCCGGACGCCGGCGTTGACCAAGGCGAACAGCGGCAACACCAGGAACGACACATACGGCCCGACGTCGGCCTGGAGGCGCTCGTTGATGGAAATCGACTGGCGCAGGCGGCGGGTCGCCGTGCGCGCGTATTGAGAGTTCGGGGACTGCCGAAATGCTCTGATCACCTCGACCGCATCCTCGACCTGCCTGCGCTCCGGGGCGAACACCGGAATGAGCAGGGCGAGCGCCACCCCGGCGAGCGTCGGATGGACGCCGGCCAGATAGAGCGCGATCCACAACGCGAAACCCAGGACTGCGTAAGCGGGTCCTCGGGCCGCCGGCAGGAAACGCACCAGCGCGATCGCGACGAGCAGCACTGCCGACACCGCCAGCGGCACCGGTTGGATCGCATCCGAGTAGAAGACCGCGATCACGATCAGCGCGCCGACGTCGTCGACGACCGCCAGCGTCAGCAAGAAGATCCTGAGGCGCCCAGGAAATTTCGGCTTGATGATGGCGAGCGCACCGACCAGGAAGGCGGTGTCGGTGGAGATCACCACGCCCCATGCGGAGACGTTCTCACCGGATGGGTTGAGCAGCAGGAAGATGACGGCGGGGACCGCCAGCCCGGCGACCGCGGCGACGACGGGTACCGCCGCTCTGGACCGATCGGTGAGCTCGCCGATTTTGAACTCCCTGGTCACTTCGAGCCCGACGATGAAGAAGAACATCGTCATCAAGCCGTCGTTGATCAGATGCTTGACGCTCATCTCGAAGTGACGTTCGCCGAAAGCGACACCGACGTGGGTGTCCAGCAGGTCCCAATAGGTTTGTGCCCATGGCGAATTCGCCCAGAGGATGGCGATCAGTGTGAATGCCAGCAGCAGTCCCGCGGCGGCGTTCTCCCCAGGCCTGATCGCCTTGAAGTTGCGGGAAAACCGTGCGGGTGACGAACGAAGGATTCGCGGTGCCGGCTCCGACGTCGTCACGTGGCGGATACCGCGTGCGCTGCTTCCATCAGCATCCAGCCCGACAGCTGCACGGACAGGTCGCGTTCGGGAACTTCGGACGCGTTGACCGCACCGTCGACGGACTCGGCCTGTTTTCCTGCTGCGGCCGGGATCTCGGCGATGCGGTCCCAGAA
>CAZOIX010000407.1:0-4608 GCA_964579685.1 uncultured Mycobacterium sp. | reverse complement strand
TCGACTCCGCCACCCCCGACCTCGCGGCACCGATCTCGGCCGAGACGGTGACACTTACGCTGCTGGGCGGAATGGCGATAACTCTGATGACGCGCATGCAGCATGGCACCGATTCAATGGTCGGCAAGATCGCCGCCGCTGTTGCGGGGGCGTTCCTGCTCGCCGGACTGAAGATGTTCCACTCCATCCTGGATTCGCTGCTGGTCTTCGGGGCGCTCGCCACCGGCGATGCCCCGTTCGGATACCTGAGCTGGGCAAGCTGGTTCGGCTACACCGTGGCGGGCAACGTCGTCGGCGGACTGGGACTCGTCACCCTTCTTCGGCTGGTGCGTAGCAAAGACCGGATCGAAGAGGAACGCGAGGAAGCCGACGACGCACCAGAAGGTGGCGGTGACGCAGGCGACTGAGGTGAAAATGGCGACAGATCGGCCGGGCCGGTGTCAGGGTAGGACCAATGCATCCAACTCTGGGAGTGCCGTTCTCGGTTGCCGCGGTGGCCATCTGCCTCACCGCGCCAGCGGCCGCGGGTGACGAATGCAGCGTCCTCCTGCCCGCGACTGATCGGTTGGCGGCGGTGTTCAATCTCGTTTCTCTTTCCGGGACACCGCCTTACGTCGCAGGCCAGATTCAAAAGGCGCTGTCACCGCTCTACGCCTTGAGAAGTCCCGCCGCGATCGACCTTCGGATCCGGTCGGACATGCTGGCAACTCAGGTGGACAACAGTGACCCGTATCGACCGGCAAGCCCAGACCTGTTGGCCGGCGACCTCGCCAAGGCGACACAGCTGCTGATCGCCGCTCGCGAATACTGCGCGCCCAGAGGCAGCGGCTAGCTCCCTGGACCCCACACTCGGACTGATAGACGTTCTGCGCCAGGCCAGATGGCGTTCGCGGCCGGCGACGCACAGAACGCTGCCTCGGCCTGGCGGATGGTCATGCCGACCGCATGAAGGCCGTCTTCCTGGTGGGCGCGGCAGATGACGGTCAAGACACGGTGGGTCGCCGGATCGACTTCCTGAGCTTCGATGGTCAACACCACGACCAGTGTGTAGCCGGCCCCGGTCGGGAGATAGAAGGTGAGGTCTCGGCTGACCAGACCGCCGCCGTTGACGACCAGGTAGCCGTCGCCACTGGGATAGGCGGATTGCCCGACCATCTGCGTGCGTTCGTAATGGAGGCGGTCACCGGGCGCGCGCCACGTGGTGAACCGGGTGTTTGGGCTGCCGTTGAACAGATTTCGGGCGATCGGGATGATCAGTTCTTCGCGACCGTCGGCGTCGACGTCCTGCAGACCGACACCGCCGGGACTCGACGGCTCCAACAACTCATCGATCGTCTGCACGACCTCGCCCGCCGCGTCTGTCACGGTGATCTTCACCGCCCTCGGCTGCGGCAACTCGGGCACGGACCAATACGTGACGGCGAAGTCGAGAGCACCAGACCGCAGGGAGCAGTCGACATGCGGCGAAGTGCCCTCCGGAGTGATGACCGGGAGCGCCTGCGGGCACGGCGACAACGTGGGGTCAGCGCGGGCCGTGGGGCTCACCGTGCAGGCAGCCACCATCGCCACGACTCCGGCCCGCAGTGACAACCGCCTCATCAATATGCACCTACCGCGGCGGGGTCGGCGTGGCGGGAGGAGGTGGTGGCGGGGCCGCTGGCATCGGGATCTGTTGCTCTACAGGCGGATTGGCGCCCGTCTTCGGGCCGATGTCCGACACCTGCCAGGTATCGCCGACCTTGTCGACGGTGACCTGCAGCAGGATGATCGACACCTTGGGCGTCGGGTTCTGCAGATTCCGTGTGGTCTGGTGGGCCGCCACCACCACCTGATAGGAACCGTCGGGCTGCACCACAGGATCGGTGGCCAACACTTCACCGGTGGAGCTCACCTGAGCCTCCAGCATGACGGCTTTGAGCAGCTCGGCGGCATCGACGTATTTGTCCTTGAGTTGCGGCGAGACACCGTCTTCGACGGCACGGAAGAACGCGTCCGGATCTTCGAAGGTGTAGTTCAGCGACTTCAGCGCATAGTCCTTGGCAAGCTGTGCCGCGGCGTCGCGATCGGCCTGGCTCTGGCGTAGCTGCTCCAGTTGGCTGGTCACCTGGTGATATTTGATGACGCCGAACACGGCGCCGCCGAGTACCGCTGCGGCCACCAGAACCCCTGCGATCCACAGCCGGCGCGTGGAGTGATGTCGAGGCTCGTCGTCGGCCTCGTCATGATCTGTGGGCTTCGTCTGGGTCTCCTCGGCACCTGCGGCCTCGCTGTCGTCGCCGACCCCCTCACGTTCGATGTCGTCGGCGTCATCGTCCCCGTTGACGGTTGGGTTGGTCATTCCAGCTTCTTTCTCTCCCATCGCTTCACCGGGGACCCTGGTGCCATTCGGGCACGTTGAGTTGGACCCGTACGCCCCCGGTGTCGTTGAACGTCGATTCCCAGAAGTCGAGCCAATGCCCGGCGTCGATTTTGATGTCGTGCAGCGGTGCGAGCGCAGGCTGCAGGACGGTGGCAAAGCTGCCCAGCGGCCCGGCCAACATGTCGAGGTACTCGCCGAGCTTCGCGACCAGGACCGCGACCGCATCGTCAGGGCCTATCACGCCCACCCCGGCGTGTGAAATGGTCTCGATTTCGTGAATCAGGCCCAGGAATGCCCGAACCGAGGGTGGTAGCTGATTACCGGTCTCGCTGATCACGTGGCCGGCGTTGAGGTCGCCCAAGTTGGTGGTGAGTGTGGAGACATTGTTCACCAGGGTAGCCAGCAGTGCCTTGTCGTCCTGGATCACCTCGGCAGTCAGCCCGGCAGTGGTCGCCAGCGAGTCGATGGTGTCGTCGTTGTTGGCGATGGCGGCGGATACGTCGTCGATGATGGCGTGTATCTGGTCGAGGTTCAGCGCTGTGAACAAGACATTGATCTTGGCGAGCAGATCACTGGCGGTGACGATCGGAGCGACCCGATCCGCGGGAATCACCGCCCCGTCGGTGAAGTACGGCGGCGCAATCAATTCCGGCTTGAAATCGATGTATTGTTCGCCCGCGGCAGAGAGATTCTCGATGCTGATCGGGCTGGCGGCGGGCACCGGGTGGGCGCGGTCGAGTTCGAGCGAGACCGCGAGCCCGGTGTTGGTGGTCTGGATACCCGACACGCGGCCGACCTTGATGCCGCGCATCGTCACCTCCGATGTGGGCATCAGCCCGCCGGAAGCGTTGAGCAGAAGGGTGAGCCGGGTAACCTGCTTGGTCGGACTCATGTCGAGCACACCGAAGGTCATGTAGACGGCTCCGAAAAGCGTCATCACCGCGAGGATGACCAGTGTGGTGCGGGCGTTGAATCTCATGGCGGTAGCAGTCCCATCGATTGCATCGCCTCGACCGCGGCGTCGGCCTTGTCCGCGGGATCCACGCCCTCGCGCCCGGTCGGTGGATGAAGTTCGGTGACAGCGAATTTCGGTCCGCCCTTACGGAAGAACCCGAGAAGCTTGTAGCGCAGGAACGCGACGAACTTATCGGCCAGCACCGGGATGGTGGTGTCGACGGTCGCCATCGTTCCGACCATCGGCGTGAGATAGGAAAGCATCTGCATCAGATCGCCCGCGATCGGCGTGGTCAGCTCGGCGTTGAGAGTACCGATATCGCGAGAGCCGTTGACCGTGTTCAGGATTGCCAGCGTGATCTCCGAAAGACCTTCGAGCTTCGCCGGGCCTTCGGCGACCAACCGGTTGAACACGGTCGTATTCGCGGCCATCGCGGTGCTGATGTTCTCCATGCTGGAGAGCATGCCGTTGATGGTGTCCTGGTTGGCCGCAAGGTCATTGAGCACGCCGGCGACGGTGTGCTGCATGCGGGTCAGCTCCGCAGGGTCATCGGGAAAGGCCTTGTTGACCTCCACCACGGTCGTTTGCAGCGTGCCGATCGCGCCGCCACCCACCAGATTCGACATCGACCGTAGGAGATCTTCGACGTTGTCAGCCGGGGCTGTGTTGCGCAATGGGATGGTGTCGCCGTCACGCAAGGTTGCCGTCGACCGGTCCTCCGGTGACAGCAGTGCGATGTAGATATCGCCGAGCGGCGTGGCCTGGCGGAGTTCAGCGCGGGTGTCGTCGGCAAGGGTGGTATCACCGGCTATTTCGACGTAGGCGACCGCGGTGTTGCCTTCGAGCTGAACATGATCGAGCACGCCGACCTGTACCCCACCGGAGTCCACCTTGGCTCGGGCCGGCAGGTTGAGCACGCTGGAGAATTCGATCTTGATGTTGTACGCATCGTGCGGGGTGAAGGCGCCCGGGACCGGCAGCCGAGTCGGATCCAGCTGGCATGCGGTACTGACGCTGATCACCACCGCGGCCAGCAGCACGCGAACGGTACGCATCGATCGTCGGGTCATCCGAACGCGGCCCCCAGGACGAGATCGGTGAGACCCAGGGTGATGGGATCTGACGCGTTGCCCGATGCGCACGCTGATGCGGCACCGGGGATGTTGCGCTGCGTCAGCGCCTGGCAGATCGCACCTGCCTGTGTCGGGGCGATGGCCACCTGCGGTGGAATGTAGGTGACGTTGTGGGTGCCCCACGCCGGCTCGTAGATATCGGCCAACCAGTTGCTGAACTG
>CAZOIX010000406.1:0-4611 GCA_964579685.1 uncultured Mycobacterium sp. | reverse complement strand
GATTCGATGTGCCCGCACCCGTGGTGTCGACAGGTGTGATCCGGGGTGCGGGCACATCGAATCGCTCGTCCTCGCCGAGGTAACTCGCCCCGCGCCTGCCCCGCGTAATCACGAGATGGGGTACGGGCCAGTGCCATTCACGCGCCTCGGCCTCGTTGACGACGATGACGTCGGCAAGTTCGGACAGGGCAAGCAGATCGTGCGGGCGTGCGACGGCAGGCGACGCGTTGATGATGACGGTCGCACCCGCGCCCCGCGCCACCCGGGCCGCTTCGACCGCGGTGGCGATCGGGATCTCCAGCTGCAGCAGCAGCACATCGCTGTCGGCGATGACGGCGCGGACGTCGGCGGAACCGACGGTCAGCGCCGCGTTGGCGCCCGGCGCGACCACGATGCTGTTCTCGGCCGCGGCGTCCACCACGATGACCGCGGTACCGCTGGGGCCGGCGACCGTGACCACGCCATCGAGCCCGACGTCGTTGGCGCTGAGGTGGGCACGCAGCTGTGTCGCGGCGGAGTCGGAGCCCAGCGCCGCGACCATCTGCACAGCCGCCCCCGCGCGGGCTGCGGCCACCGCCTGATTACCGCCCTTCCCGCCGGGCGACGACAGGAGCGAGGAGGCCAGCACGGTTTGGCCGGGCCGCGGCAGAGCGTCCACGGTGAAGGTCAGATCGGCGTTGACGCTGCCCACTACACATACCCGGCTGCCGACCCGCGCGGTCATCACTTCACGCTAGTCCAGCCCCGCTACCTGACATGTGTCGAACGGCTGAGACAGGTTCGATACGCTGGCTCAATGAGTGTGCACGCTCCTACGCTGCCCGACTTGCGCTCACAGGTGCATGACGCCGCCCGGCGGGCGCGTGTGGCGGCGCGCACACTGGCGACACTTCCCACCGAAACGAAGAACCGCGCGCTGCATGCCGCCGCCGACGCCGTACTCGCACGGATGCACGAGATCCTCGCCGCCAACGAGCGCGATCTCGAAGCCGCCAGGGCCGCGAGTACGCCGAACGCCATGCTGGACCGGCTGGCCTTGAATCCCCAACGCGTCGACGGCATCGCATCCGGACTGCGTCAGGTCGCCGGTCTGCCCGACCCGATAGGCGAGGTGCTGCGCGGGCGCACCCTGCCCAACGGTCTGCGGCTTCGGCAGCAGCGCGTTCCGCTCGGCGTCGTCGGAATCGTCTACGAGGGGCGGCCCAACGTGACCGTCGATGCATTCGGGCTGACGCTGAAGTCCGGCAACGCGGTGCTCCTGCGTGGCAGCTCGTCGGCGGCGCAGTCCAACGAAGCGCTCGTCACCGCTCTGCGCGGCGCGTTGGCAGGTGAAGGGCTCGATCCCGACATCGTGGCGCTGCTGCCCAGTGCAGACCGTGCGAGCGTGACGCATCTGATCCAGGCGCGCGGCCTCGTCGACGTGGTGATCCCGCGCGGGGGAGCGGGCTTGATCGACGCAGTGGTGCGCGACGCGTTGGTGCCCACAATCGAGACCGGCGTCGGCAACTGTCACGTGTACGTTCACGAAGCGGCCGATCTCGATGTCGCAGAGCGCATCCTGCTCAATGCCAAGACGCGTCGACCCAGCGTGTGCAACGCCGCCGAGTCGCTGCTGGTCGACGCCGCGATCGCCGATCGCGCCCTTCCCAGGCTCACCCAGGCGCTGCAGCAGGCCGGCGTGGCGGTGCACGAGAACCCCTCCGACGAGGACCTGCGTGCGGAGTTTCTGTCGATGGATATCGCCGTCGCGGTGGTCGACGGTCTCGACGCCGCCATCGACCACATCAATGAATACGGCACGGGGCATACCGAAGCCATCGTGACGACGAATCTTGCTGCCGCACAGCGGTTCACCGAGCGGGTGGACGCCGCGGCGGTGATGGTGAACGCATCGACCGCTTTCACCGACGGCGAGCAGTTCGGTTTCGGCGCCGAAATCGGCATCTCCACCCAGAAGCTGCACGCCAGGGGCCCGATGGGCCTGCCCGAACTGACATCGACCAAGTGGATTGTGTGGGGCGACGGTCAGATCCGTCCCGCATGACCACGAACCGAGGAGAAGCCCAGTGAGCGTCCCCGCACGCCCGGCACCGTTGTTCGCCGACATCGACGATGTCGCGAACAAGCTCGCAGAGACCGGATACCTTCCCGATACCGCAACCGCCACTGCGGTATTCCTCGCCGACCGGCTGGGTAAGCCGTTGCTCGTCGAAGGCCCTGCCGGTGTGGGCAAGACCGAACTCGCACGCGCTGTCGCACAGGCGACCGGCTCGGGGCTGGTTCGCCTGCAGTGCTACGAGGGCGTCGACGAGGCGCGCGCCCTCTACGAGTGGAACCACGCCAAGCAGATCCTGCGCATCCAGGCCGGTTCGGGCGACTGGGACCAGACGAAATCCGACGTGTTCAGCGAAGAGTTCCTGCTGACCCGCCCGCTGTTGACCGCGATCCGCCGCACCGACCCCACGGTCCTGCTGATCGACGAGACCGACAAGGCCGACATCGAGATCGAGGGTCTGCTGCTCGAGGTGCTCAGCGACTTCGCGGTGACCGTGCCGGAACTGGGCACCATCACCGCCGAGCGCAAGCCGTTCGTCGTCCTGACGTCGAACGCGACCCGCGAGCTGTCGGAGGCACTGAAGCGCCGTTGTCTGTTCCTGCACATCGACTTTCCCGATGCCGATCTGGAGCGGCGCATCCTGTTGTCTCGCGTGCCTGAGCTGCCCGAGCACCTCGCCGAGGAACTGGTCCGCATCGTCGGGGTGCTGCGCGCGATGCAGCTCAAGAAGCTGCCGTCGGTGGCGGAGACCATCGACTGGGCGCGCACGCTGCTGGCGCTGGGGCTGGACACGATCAGCGATGCGACGATCGCGGCGACGCTGGGCGTGGTGCTCAAACACCAGTCCGATCAGATCAAGGCCTCCGGAGAGTTAAGGCTCAACTGATGGCCGTCCGCCGAACCCGCCCGCCGCAGCCGCTGGCGCCGCACGGAATTCCCGGCCACCTGGTCGAGTTCGTCGAAGCGCTGCGTGGACAGGGGATTTCGGTGGGCCCGTCGGAAACCGTCGATGCCGGACGGGTGATGTCGGTGCTCGGTCTCGAGGACCGGGAACAGCTGCGCGAGGGCATCGCGTGTGCGGTACTGCGGCGTCCCGACCACCGCGATACCTACGACGCGATGTTCGACCTGTGGTTCCCCGCGGCACTGGGGGCAAAGACGGTGCTCACTGACGACGACGAGGACGCCGACGACTCGACTGAGGGGCTGCCCCCCGAGGACGTCGACGCCATGCGCCAGGCTCTGCTGGACCTCTTGGCTGACAACCCGGAGCTGGCCAATCTGGACGAGCGACTCCAGCGGATGATCGCCCAGATCGTCGAGGCCCACGGGCGGTACAACTCCAGCCGGGGCCCGTCGTATTCGTCGTATCAGGCGCTCAAGGCGATGAATCTCGACGACCTTGAGGGCCGGTTGCTGGCCGGCTTGCTCGCCCCTTACGGCGACGAGCCGACACCCACGCAGGAACAGATCGCGAAAGCGATGGCGGCACAACGCATCAACCAACTTCGCCGCATGGTGGAGGCGGAGACCAAGCGCCGCACTGCCGAACAACTGGGCCGCGACCATGTGCAGATGTACGGCGTGCCGCAACTCGCCGAGAACGTCGAGTTTCTGCGCGCCTCGGGTGATCAGCTGCGCCAGATGCAACGTGTGGTCAAACCGCTGGCACGCACGTTGGCGACGCGGCTGGCCGCGCGGCGGCGCCGGGCGCGGCAAGGCGAGATCGACCTGCGCAAGACGCTACGCAAGTCGATGTCCACCGGTGGTGTGCCGATCGACGTGGTGCTCAAGAAGCCGCATCCGGCCCGGCCCGAGCTGGTGGTGCTGTGCGACGTCTCGGGTTCGGTCGCCGGTTTCAGCCACTTCACATTGATGCTCGTGCACGCACTGCGTCAGCAGTTCAGCCGCGTCCGCGTCTTCGCGTTCATCGACACCACCGACGAGGTCACCGAACTCTTCGGGCCCGACGCCGACCTGGCCGTCGCGGTGCAACGCATCACTCGCGAGGCCGGGGTGTACACGCGCGACGGCCACTCCGACTACGGTCACGCATTCGTGTCGTTCATGGACAACTGGCCCAACGTGCTCTCGCCCCGCAGCTCGCTGCTGGTGCTCGGCGACGGGCGGAACAACTACCGCAACCCCGAAACCGATCTGCTTGCCCACATGGTCAACTCCAGCAGGCACGCGCACTGGCTGAACCCCGAGCCCAGGCACCTGTGGGGCAGCGGTGATTCGGCGGTACCGCGCTATCAAGACGTCATCACCATGCATGAATGTCGGTCTGCCAAGCAGCTGGCCTCGGTCATCGATGCGCTGCTGCCGGTCTGAGCTGCCCATAGGTCTCCAGTAAGCTGGCTGACCGTGGTTTCTCGACGCAGGATGGGCGTGATGGGTGGGACCTTCGACCCCATCCACAACGGCCACCTGGTCGCCGCCAGCGAGGTCGCCGACCTGTTCGAACTCGACGAGGTGGTGTTCGTACCGACAGGGCAGCCGTGGCAGAAGCGTCATCGCTACGTCACCGCCGCCGAGGACCGCTATCTGATGAC
>CAZOIX010000405.1:0-4615 GCA_964579685.1 uncultured Mycobacterium sp. | reverse complement strand
TCCGACATCGACGGCAAGCCGATGATCTCCCAATTGGAGTCGATCCGATGAGAGCCGGATGGCGGGTCCTGGCGTTCGACATCGCGCCGCCGCTGGCCGCGATCGCTGCGCTGGTCTATATCGGCATCGCGCTCGCGTGGCCGTTGTGGTGGGTGGCGGTGTGCTCGGTCGGCTGCCTGCTCATCGTCGAGGCCGTCGTGGTCAACGTGGTACTGGCGCGCAGGGACGGGGTCACCGTCGGGTTGGATGACGACGGGCCGAGGCTGCGGCTGGCGGTGGTGGCGACGGCGACGGCGGCGCTCGCCGCGGCCGTGGTCGTCGGTTACCTGAACTGGTCGGTGCCCGACCGCGACCTGCGCAACGACGCGGTGGAGGTGGTCGGGATCGCCACCAGTGTGTCGGAGGCGTCCGCGACGTTCACCCCGCAGAACCCCACCGCATCGATCGACAAGGCCACGGCGATGATGTCTCCGCAGAGCGCGGAGGAATTCAAGAAGGAATTCGCCTCGGTGGCAAAGGATTTGGCCAGCCGCAACATCTCGGCGCAGGCCAGTACGGTATCGGCGGGGGTCGAGGCCATCGGACCGGCCGCCGCCAGTGTCGCCGTGGTGCTGCACGGGACACAGAACTCGCCTGGCAAACCAACCGACACCGCGGTGCTCGCGCTTCGGGTGCAGCTGTCCAAACGGGACGGTCGCTGGTTTGTGGACGACGTGTCGCCGATCCACTCCCGTTAGGGCTAGCCGATCAGACGCGCGTGGTCCACCTTGAGGCAGCGATCCATCACCACCTCAAGTCCGGCTGCAGCACCGTCGCGGGCGATGTCGTCATCGGCCAGACCCAGTTGCAGCCACAGCGTTTTCGCCCCGACGTCGATGGTCTCGGTCAGCACAGACCGTAGATGCTCGCGCCGACGGAACACATCGACCAGGTCGGGGACGGCGGGCAGATCCGCCAGTGACGGGTAGACCATTGTGCCGTCGATCTCGCTGATCGTCGGGTTGACCAAGTACAGCGTGTAGTCGGTTTCGGACTCCAGGTACCGCCAGACGCCATGGCTCGGTCGCATCGGGTCGGCCGAAACGCCCACGATCGCCACACTCGTGGTCTCACGGAGAATGCGCGCGATGTCCATCGCGCCTAATAGCTGAACGTGGTCGCGCCGTCGCCGATCCATTCCCAAAGCTGTACCGTCCCTCCGGGTTCGGCTCCGCTGATGAAATTGTCGGCGTCGAGTTGCTTGGACTTGATGCAGATCGGGCAGACCAGGTAGCGGCCGCCGGCCTTCGTATACCGATCCATCAATTCGGCCAGCGGTGGGCAGCCCTCGCACGCCGTCCCGATCCCGACGCCGGGCACCATCAGACGGACAGCCTCCTTGGTGAGGAACATCATCGTCGGTCGGCCGCTCTCGGCGGCGCCCACGGCGACGAGAAACGCCACGGTGACCTTCTCGGCATCTTCGAGGCCGGTGGTGAGGCTGATGGCGGCTTTGTTGTTGCTGTTCATGCCGCCAGCCTAGGTGCTCAGGTCTTGTCGTCGCGGCGCGTCGAGTGCATCCTGGCGAACCGGTCGGCGAGCTTGCGCATCCGCACCATCAGCGCTGCGGACGGACTGGTGTCGCCGCTGAGATAGGCCTCGAAGTCGTTGTTCGGCACGCCGATACGCGACGCGAACTCCTGCCGGCCAAGACCGGACTTGTCGAGCAGCGCGTGGATCTGGCGCGCGACCTCGGCGCGCTCGTTGGCTTCCAGGTGTTGACGGGTGCGGTTCAGTACCTCGGCCAGGGCCTTGGAGACGCCGTACGGGCGGGCGGTCTGCAGGACTTCCTCGACCTGACGTGCGGTTCGGCCGAAGGGGTCACGTTTGATCGCGGCGACGATGCGTTGCCAGACGGTGAGGTCGTCGGTCTCCAATGCGGCCCGGATCGCGGCGGTGGGCCAGAATTCGACCGGCCGGTCGTCGGCCACCGGATGGCGCTGGGTGCCCCGTACCTCGGGAGCCACCGTCACCTCGCCTCCTCCAGCATCGCCACCGCCACAGCCAGGCAGCGCTCCCTCACCTTGGCCCAATCGGCCTCTGCCCGCGCGCCCGACATGCGGGTGTCGTGCTCGTCTGATGGTTGGGGGTCGGCCAGTCGGCGCACCAACTGGGTGGCCACCCATTGTTTCCTTGAATCCCGTCCAGCGTAGTACCGGTCCATCCCCGCCAACACCAGCGCGGCGGTACGAGTCTCCATCGCCTCGACCAAATCGGCGAACTCCGCATAGTCGCGGGTGCTGTTTCGGCACATGATGAGGTAACTCTGCAGCCGCAGGGTCTCGGCGCCCGTCGGGATCTGCAGGCGGTCGCCGGTCGGCAACTGCACATGGGTGGTCTCCACCGGGCTGCTCCGCTCCATCGGCGCCCGCTCGAGATCGTCGGCCGCCTGCAAGGCGTCGAGCGCCACCGAAAGCCGGCCGCGCCACATCGTCACCGGGTGCGGCGGCAGGTCGGCGGTGAGCAGCGCTTTGCCGTTGGAACCGTTGCGGTGCGTGCCGTTGATCCGGCCCGCGCTGTGCAACTGTTTGACGGGTAGGCATCCGCTGAAGGCGAGGGGATCGGCGACTGTGACAGCTTGGGGCACGAGGGTTTTCAGTTTGGCCGCCGACTTGACCACCATCCGCAGTTCCGACCCGGTTGGCCCGAGGGACGCCAGGTTGTCGGGAATGATGATGAGGTCTCCGATGTCGGCCTTGGGCAGTGGCTTCTCGAAATCGACCGACGGCAGAATCCGGTCCAGCCAGCGCGGCAGCCACCAGTTCCACTCGTCGAACATCGCCATCAGCGCCGGCACCAACACCAGCCGCACCACCGTGGCGTCCACCGCGATCGCGACGGCCGACGCCACACCCAGCTGCGCGACCAGCGGCATGCCGGAGAACGCGAATCCGATGAACACCGCGATCATGATCAGCGCGGCGCTGGTGATCGTGCGGGCGCTGGTGCTCACGCCGTACGCGACGGCGTCGCGGGTGTTACCGGTCTGCAGGAACCGTTCCCGGATGCGGGTCAGCAGGAAGATCTCGTAGTCCATCGACAGGCCGAACGTCAGCGCCAGCACCAGCGGCGGGATGGTGCTGTCCAGCGACGAGATCGGTTTGAAGCCCAGCGCTTCCAGCCAGCCCCACTGGAACACGGCGACCAGGCTGCCGTAGGCGGCCGCGACGGACAGGACGGTCATCAGGACGCCCTTGAGCGCCAGGAACACCGAGCGGATGGCGATCAGCAGCATGACGAAGGCGATCAGCGCGACGAACACGAACACCAGCGGCTGTTTTGCCGATACCTGATCGTCGAAGTCCTTGATCAGCGCGGTCGGCCCACCGACATCCACGTGGGCGTTGCCCAGTCCGGGCGTGGCGGGCAGTTGTGCGCGCATCCAGTCCACCGTTTCGCGCGCACCCATGTCCTCGGGGTCCACCGACAGCACCGCCGACAGTAGGGCGTGCCGGTAATCCTCGCCGAACACCGGCGGCGCCACGGAGACCACGTTGGGTCCCTGGGCCATTCGCTGCCGCAGCGTATCCAGCACCGGTTCCTTGGAGGGGGCCGAGGCCGCATTGCCGTCGGGGAAGCTCACCAGCACCCGGACCGGCCCCAGCGCCCCGGGGCCCAGTGCTTGCGCCGCGGCGTTCACCCCGCCGCGGATCTCGTGGGTCGGGTCGAACTGACGCTGCATGCTGTTGCCGAGCACCATGGAAAATGCGGGGAACGCCAATATCAGCAGCAGCACCGACGCCCCGAGTGCCGCCAACCACGGACGCCGCATCACTGCGCCCGTCCACCGTGTCCAGAATCGCGACTGGGTCGTCTCCGGGCGCCGCGACCAGTGCAGGTACGACGAGCGTTTGGCCGCCGCCTTGCCGAACGTGGCGAGCACGGCGGGCGTCAGCGTCGTCGAGGTCAGCACGGCGATCGCGACCGCCAGGATCGCGCCGGTGGCCATCGACACCAGCACCGGCGTCTGGATCAGGTAGATGCCGGTCACCGAGGCGATCACCGTGAGGCCGGAGAGCACGACCGCCAGGCCGGAGGTGGCCATCGCGGCGTCGGCCGCTTGCTGGGGATCGCGGCCCGATCGCAGTTCCTCGCGGAAGCGCATGAGGATGAACAGTGAGTAGTCGATGGCCACGGCGATACCGAACATCGAGACGGTCGAGGTCACGAACACCGACATCGTCGTGTACATCGACAGCAGATAAACCAGACCCATGGTCACGACGACGGTGCAGATGCCGAGCAACAGCGGCATCGCCGCGGCCGCCAGCGAGCCGAACACCGCGAGCAGGACGATCAGGACGATGGGAAGGTTCCACTGTTCGGCCTGAGCGATGTCGTGCTTGGTGGCCTGCGTCGCGGCGGCGCCGAGCGCGCCCTGGCCGATGACATAGAGCTTGACCCTGCCGTTCTCGATCTCGCCTGGGTCCTCGCCCGAGATACCGACCTTCTGGCGGAGCTGTTTGGCGACATCGACGGCGCCGGTGTTGTTGAAGTCCAGCTGCAGCGTGATGACGTACGGGCGGTCGGGTTGCGGCGCCGGCTGTTGCGGGTTGGGGACGATCCTGACGCTGGG
>CAZOIX010000404.1:0-4622 GCA_964579685.1 uncultured Mycobacterium sp. | reverse complement strand
CAGCACGCCGGCGCAGCTGGCTGCTGAACTGGCCAATGTCCGGGCCCGGGGTGTCGCGTTCGATCGCGAGGAGTCGCTGCCGGGATTCGGTTGTGTCGCAGCGGCTATCGGCGCACCGGGGGAAGCCGTCGCAGCGGTGTCGGTGTGCGGCCCCATGGGCCGCATGGCGTTCGACCAGCGCCTTGCCGCGCCCGTCCGCATGACGGCCATGGGGATATGGCGCGACGTCGAGGACGGACCTCGGCGGGTGGCGCCGACCCTGCAACAGGCGCGGCCACTGCGCGGCGCGGTCCGCCCGGTCCGCGAACTGCAGTACGCATGACTCTCGATCCCCAGATCGCGGACATCATCGAAGCGCTCGACGCCGGATTCCCGCCCGTCCACACGATGACGGGAGAGCAGGCGCGGGCGACGATCCGGTCCCGCTTCGTCGCACCGGACAGCCCCGAAGAGGTCGGCGAGGTTCGCGACGCGAGCGTTCGCGGGCCGGGAGGAGGCCTGGCGGTGCGGATCTACCGGCCGGCCTCGATGCCGGGTCCGGTGCCGACGCTGGTGTACGCCCACGGTGGCGGGTTCGTGTTCTGCGATCTGGACAGCCACGACGGACTGTGCCGGAGTTTCTCGAATCTGATTCCCGCCGTTGTGGTTGCGGTCGATTACCGGCTTGCGCCGGAGCATCCGTGGCCGGCGGCGGCCGAAGATGTGGTCGCCGTGGCGCAGTGGGCGGCCCGAAACGCCGATGCGCTCGGTGGCGATCCGAACCGCATCGTCGTCGGCGGCGACAGCGCGGGCGGCCATGTGGCGGCGACCGTCGCGCTGATGGCGCGTGACCGCGGAGCGCCGGCGCTGGCGGCCCAACTGCTGCTCTACCCGATGATCTCCGCGAACTTCGACACCGAGTCCTACCGCAGGTACGGCGAGGGCTACTACAACCCCCGCCCGGCCCTGCGGTGGTACTGGGACCAATATGTGCCGTCGGCCGCCGACCGCGACCATCCCTACGCCTCGCCGCTCGACGCGGACCTGCGCGGCATGCCGCCCGCGGTGGTGGCGATCGCCGGCCACGATCCGCTGCGCGACGAAGGATGTGCCTATTGCGACGCGCTGGAACATGCCGGCGTGGCCGCCACCCGACTCATGTACGACGGCGGTGTGCACGGGTTCATGACCATGCCGGTGCTGGACCTGGCCCAGCGCGCGCGCAGGCAGGTGTGCGACACCGTCTCCGCAGTATTTGCCGCTGCCGCACATGAGTAGCGGGGCGGTGTACGTCGTCGACCGCGTCATCACGCGGCCGGGCAGCGCCAAGGCGTTCGTTGATCGCTACCTCACGGAGTACGCGCCCGGCGCCCGCGACCGTGGAATGACCCTGAGGGATGTTCTGGTCAGCCCGCCGATCTGGTTCGCCGACCAGAGCAACACCGTCACCATCACCTGGTCTCTCCCCGATGCCCAGGCATGGTGGGAGATGACGTGGAAAGGCCGGCCCGACAGGAGCATCGGAGAATGGTGGGCCGGCATCGACGAACTCATCACCGAACGCACTCGTACCGTGGCGGCTGCGGCTTCCGACGTCGACGGGCTCTGCGATGTTTAACGTCACACGACTCATCGACGTACCTGCCGACCACCTTGTCCGGGTCGCGGCGTCCCTCGACGAGCTGACTGCCGACGCCGAGGCGCTCCATGCGGTGGTGGCACCCACGCTCCCCGGCAGCCGCAATGGCGGCGACCTTCTGATGCATCTACGCTTCGAACGACGGGACGACTGGCGGTCGGT
The DNA here is from genome assembly GCA_964579685.1 of uncultured Mycobacterium sp. Classification (GTDB taxonomy): domain Bacteria; phylum Actinomycetota; class Actinomycetes; order Mycobacteriales; family Mycobacteriaceae; genus Mycobacterium. Next base: position 2,842 of record CAZOIX010000404.1, on the reverse strand, counting down.
GGCCGCCGAAGTCGACACGGCACTGGCGGATCCAGCGATTACTCGAGTAACCGGCGCCGACTACCAGGGTGCGGCGACGGTTATCGCCGACCGCGCTCCGGGCACGGTGTACCGGACACTGTTACTGCGGGTCGAACCTGGCACAGATACCAAGTCGACGAACCGTTTCGAGGCAGACCTTTGCGCGCTGCCCGGATACGTGTCGTCCATCGGCGCATGGCAGTTGAGCCGACCCACGCACACGATCGGCCCAACGGAGTGGACGCATGTGTTCGAGCAGGAGTTCTCCGATACCGACGGCATCATGGGCCCCTATCTGATGCACCCGTTTCACTGGGCGGTCGTCGACCAGTGGTTTGACCCGGAGTGCCCGACAGTCATTGTGCGCGAACGGGTTTGCCACAGCTTCTGCCACTCTCCGCGGCACGTCCTGCGCTAGATCCCGGCGGCCAGGATGTTGGGGTTTGCCGTCACGGGCGGCTGCAACGGAGGCAGCTCCGTCGCGCCGTCGAGGGAGTGCACCGTGAGCTTCTGCGACCACGGATAGTGCAGGCTGAAGGCCACCAATCCGGTCAGCTCCGCAGCCGGCCGGTGACACATGGCCAGTACGGTCTCGGCAAGGTATTCCACCGGTTCCGTCGGGAACGTCTCCGGAATCAGTTGCGCCGCGCCGGGAGTCCTGACCGCTGTGGAGGGCCCAACGCAATTGACCGCGATGTTGGAGTCCACGAGCTCAGCGGCGGCGCCCTGGGTGAAGCGGTGCAGCGCCGCCTTCATCGATGCATACACGACATCACCGGACGTCTTGTTGTACTCACGGAATGGCCGCACCGGCGCTACCCCGGTGACCGACCCGATGTTGACGATCCATCCCGCGCCCTGACCGCGCATGTGCGGCACCGCAGCCTTGGTCAGCACGAACGGGGTGCGTAGATAGTGCTCGACCGTACGGTCGAACGTCTCCATACTCATGTCCTCGATGAGGCCGTAGTCGGCGAAACCCGCATTGTTGACCAGGATGTCTATCCGGCCGGTGCGGTCGAGCACCTGGCCGACGAGGCGCTCTCGCTGGGTGGCATCCTCGAGATCCGTCGCGATCCCGAACGCGGACCCGCCGGCCCGCTCGATCAGGTCGATCGTCTCGTCGATGGTGCCCGGCAGCTCCGTGGCGCCACCGGCCCGAATCGACGGCGACGGTGCATGCGCCCGCGCGGTCACCGCGACCGTCGCACCCTCGGCGGCGAGTCGTTGGGCGATCGCCCTGCCGATTCCCCGGCTGCTTCCGGTGACCAAAGCCGTTTTGCCGGCGAGTGTTGGGCTCACTTGACGACGAAATGCTCTTCGATGGGTGCCCTGTGCTGATGCCAGACATCGACCAACCGGTACGGCGTGGCCACCACCACGCGGCCTGAACCGGAACGATAGTAGGTGTGCGCATTAGGAGTGTGACACCACACGGTGCCGGCCATGGCCTGGTCGATGTCGGCGACGTAGTCGTCGTGGGCCTGCTGAGTCACTTCCATCGTCGTCGCGCCACGTAGCGCCATCAACTGCAGGCACTCGATGACGTAGTGCGCCATCACCTCCATCGAGAAGTTTGCGCCCGCGCCGTGGCCGGGACTGTAGTTGGGGGCTGAGTTGATGAACAGATTCGGAAAGCCCGGAACGGTGCCGCCGCGGTAGGCGCGCGGGCTGTCGCCCCATACGTCGGCCAGCTTCTGCCCCCCACGGCCGCGAATATCGATGGTGGACAGGAAATCCAGGTGATACCCCGTGGCGTAGATGATCACGTCGAGATCGATCTGCCGCCCATCCGCGGTGACGATGCCGTCGGTGTTGATGACCGCGGGTCCGCTGGCTTCCACATCGACGTGGTCACGGGTCAGCGCGGCGTAGTAGCCGCCCGGGTCCCGGATGATGCGCTTACCGTATGGCGCGAAGTCCGGTGTGACCTTCTTCGCCAACTCGCTCCCCGCGCCGAAGGTCCGGTCGATGTAGTCCAGGCACATCTGCAGCAACACGTCGTTGGCGGGCGATATCGAGAGGTGCTCGGCAGCCCATTCCGGGTCCTGCAGAATCACCGGATAGTTGTTGTCGGCGGTGCCCCAGTAGGATTTCAGCCGGTTCCACTGCGCGTAGTAGGGCACGTGACGGCCCAGGTAGCGACGGAATTCCGGAACGTCGTCGGTCAACCTCTTTCGAGGGGCCACCCAGTGGGGTTGACGCTGGAACACCGTGAGGTGGTCGACCTCGTCGACACACGCGTCGACGATCTGCACGGCGGTGCAACCGGCACCGATGATCGCGACCCGCTTGCCGGTGAGATCCAGCGAGGAGTCCCACTGTGCGGAGTGAATACTGGTACCCGCGAACGTATCTCGACCCGGCACGTCGGGCCACCGAGGGCGATTGAGGTAGCCGGCTGCCGTGACTACCACGCGGGCGTAGCCGACATCGCGGTTGCCGTCGGCGTCCAGCGAGTGAATCTGCCACTGCTGGCGGTCGTCGTCCCACCACAGCGCCTCGACGTCGGTACGGAAGCGGGTGTGTTCACGCAACCCGTACTTGTCGGCCAACGACACCAGATAGGACTGATACTCCCTGCCCTGGGGGTAGTAGCTCGTCCAGTCCGGATTCACGTCGCGTGACAACGAGTAATAGGCCGAGGGTGTGTCGACACCGATGCCGGGGTAGGTCGTCGTCAGCCAGGTCCCGCCGACCTCGTCGTTGCGGTCAAAGATCTGGTACGCCACGCCGGCATCCGCGGCGGCGAGCGCCGTGATGATGCCCGCCAGGCCCGCTCCGATGATGGCCACGTTGACCGTGTCGGGAATGCCCACGG
>CAZOIX010000403.1:0-4624 GCA_964579685.1 uncultured Mycobacterium sp. | reverse complement strand
TTACCGAGGCGGGCTTTCGCACCAACGTTATTCCCGGCTCGGCCAGCGTGATCGCCGACCCGCTGAAGACGACTGCAGCGCAGATTTTTTCGCCCAGATACTCATCGGGCAACGCGACCGCCGCGGCCGCAAAGATCGCCGGATGGGCGAACAGATGTTCCTCGAGATCAGACGCCGACACGGTTTCGCCGCCGCGGTGGATGACGTCCTTGATGCGTCCGGTGACCTCCACGTAGCCCGCGCGTGGACCGTCGGCGAAGATCCGCACCCGATCGCCTGACCGGTAGAACCCGTCGGGGCTGAACGACCGTGCATTGGCCTCGTCCTCGCGGTAGTAGCCGTTGAGGGTGTACGGGCCGCGTACCAGCAGCTCACCCTCTTCGCCGGGGGCGACCTCCCTGCCGGCCTCGTCGACCACGCGCATCTCGTCGTGGGGCGACATCGGCCTGCCCTGGGTGTTGACGACGACGTCGACGGGGTCGCCGATTCGGGTGAAATTCAGCATCCCCTCTGCCATGCCGAAGATCTGCGACAGTCCTGGCGTGAGCCCGTCGAGAATGTACCGAGCCTCATCGGGAGTCATTCGCGACCCGCCCACCTGGACCACGCGCAGCGAGGTGGGGAGCACGGGCTCCCAATCACATGCCTGCGTCCACACCTTGGCCAGTGCATTGACGAGCCCGGTGACGGTGACCTTGTGTCGATCGATCACCGCGAATGCCGATTCCGGACTCGGATCGGCCGTGAAGACCGTCGTGGCGCCGACGGTCATCGAGCCCAGCAGCCCCGGGCAGCCCAGCGGAAAGTTGTGGCCCGCGGGCAGTGCGACCAGATACACGTCCTCACCGGTCATTTCGTAGGCCCGTGCACAGGCGGTCGCGTTGTACACGTAGTCGTCATGCGTGCGGGCGATGAGCTTCGGCAGCCCCGTCGTGCCGCCCGACACCAGAAGCAGTGCAGGTGCGCTCGTGTCGATGTGCGCCGGCTCGCCGGGGGGGCCGGCGAAATCGGCCAATTCCGACCAGGATTGGAAGGGGCCGGGTTCACCGTCGACGAACACGTGACGCATCCGCGGGTTGTCGTCCACGAGACCCTGAGCGAGGCGCCGAAAGTCGAAGCCGGCGACACAGTCGGCAATGACGAGACCGACCGCACCGCTCACGTCGGCGAAGTGACTCAGCTCGGCATAGCGGTGACCCGGTAGGCACATGACCGGCACCGCGCCCGCGCGCAACAGAGCGAACAACGCCACGGCGAACTGCGTCGAATTCGGCAGCTGCAGCAGCACCCGGTCGCCGGCGGCGATGCCGCGGTCGGCCAGGGCACAGGCGATGCGGTCGGCGCGACGATTCAGGTCGGCGAACGTATAGCTGACATCCGGATCGACGACCGCGGGGCGGTCCGGCCACGTCGCGGCGGCGTCGTGCAGGATCGAATCCAATCGTCGGCCGGCCCAGCAGCCCGCGCGGCGGTACTCCTCGGCGCGGTCGGCGGGGAACGGCACGAATCCCGTCGCGAGGTCGCTGTGCCGAGGCTCTAAACCAGTGCTCATGAGTGGGCGGGACCCCTCCGGGTAGGTGTGTTCGGTGCCTCGAATATAAGGTAGCCTCGCCAAGTTAGTTAGGGCAGCCTTTACTAATTTGGAGGGACGAGCGTGGGTGTGGCGGACGACGACGGAGCCCCTGCTGTTTCGGTCCGCTCGGTCCGCGATGAGGTCGCTGAACTCCTCGGCGTCAGCCCCGACGCCGTCGACCCCGACGCCGACCTGATCGCTTCGGGTCTCGATTCGATCCGCATGATGTCGCTGTCCGGGCGGTGGCGTAAGCAGGGGATCGACGTCAACTTCGCCGCGCTGGCGGAGAACCCGACGGTGGCGGCGTGGTCGGCTCTGGTGGGAGAGGGGCCCGCGGTCGACGAGCCCGCGGAGTCCGGCGAAGCGGTCGACGGCGATCTGCACGCAGGCGATCCGTTCCCGCTGGCGCCCATGCAGCATGCGATGTGGCTGGGCCGCAACGACGATCAGCAACTCGGCGGGGTCGCCGCCCACCTGTACGTCGAGTTCGACAGGGCCGGCGTGGACCCGGACAGGCTGCGCGACGCCGCAGCCAAACTGATTGTGCGCCATCCGATGTTGCGCGTGGAGATCCTGCCCGACGGCACCCAGCGCATCGGCGATCGCGACCTGCCCGTGACGGTGTACGACCTGCGTGGGGTGGACCTCGACGCCGCTGAACAGCGATTGGAAGAGATTCGCCACGCGAAATCCCACCAAATGCTCGACGGCGATGTGCTCGAGCTGAGCCTTTCGCTTCGCCCGGACGGGCGCACGCGGTTGCACGTCGACATGGACATGGATGCCGCAGATGCGTTGAGCTATCGCAATTTCATGGCCGACCTCGCCGTGTTCTACCGCGGCGGCGAACTCCCCGAATTGCGCTACACCTACCGTCAGTACCGGGCGGCCCTCACCGCCGCCGATCCAGGACCGTCCGACGAGGACCGGCGGTGGTGGGCCGAGCGGGTGCCCGAGTTGCCCGAATCGCCTGCGCTGCCGTTGGTTCCGCTGGCCGAACAAGGCGACCCGAGGCGCAGTATCCGACTCTGGCACGTGTTCGATGTCGAGACGCGGGATGCGCTCTTCGCCGCGGCGCACCGTCGCGGCCTCACCCCCGCGATGGCCGTGGCGGCGGCGTATTCGAATGCGTTGGCGCGCTGGTCGAGCGGTTCACGGTTCCTGCTCAACCTGCCGATGTTCGGTCGCGAACAGTTCCATCCCGACGTCGAGAAACTGGTCGGTTGTTTCACGTCGTCGCTGATGCTCGATATCGACCTCACGCCGACCACCACCCCCGCCGAGCGGACGCGCGCGGTGCAGGAGACGTTGTACGAGACCGCCCGTCATTCGAGCTATTCGGGCCTGGCCGTACTGCGCGACCTGGGACGTCACCGCGGCACGCAGACTCTCGCGCCGATCGTGTACACCAGTGCGCTCGGGCTCGGCGACCTCTTCGCCGGCGAGGTCACCGACCAGTTCGGCGCCCCGGTGTGGACCATTTCACAGGGCCCGCAGGTAGTCATCGATGCGCAGGCCACGCCGCTCGCCACGGGTCTGATGATCAACTGGGACGTCCGCGTCGACGCGTTGCGGCCCGGCGTCCCCGACGCGATGTTCGCCTACCACGTGGCGGAGCTGACCCGGCTGGCCACCGACGACGCGGCATGGGACGCGCCCGATCCATCCGCGGTGCCCACGGCGCAACACGCGGTCCGTGACGCGGTGAACGGCGTGGCGGCGCCGTCGAGCGGCGAGGCTCTCCACGAAGGGTTCTTCCGTCACGCTGCGGCGGCACCCGATGCCCCCGCGGTGTTCAGCGAGGACGGCGACCTGACCTACGGCGAGCTGCGCGCGCAGGCGCTGGGCATCGCGGAGACGTTACGCCGCAACGGGGTTCGCAACGGTGACCTTGTCGCACTCGTCGGCCCCAAGTGTGCCGAGCAGATCCCTGCGATGTTGGGCATACTCGCCGCCGGAGCCGCCTACCTTCCGATCGGCCCCGACCAGCCCGCCGAACGGAGCACCCGGATCCTCGAATCCAGTGGGGTGGCCGCGGTGCTGCTCTGCGGTGACGGCCGGGCGGATGCCGCGGTGCCGGTCATCGCCGTGTCGTCCGCGATGCAGAACTCCGTTGGCACCGAACCCACCATTGTCGAACCGCACGGACTGGCCTACGTGTTGTTCACGTCGGGGTCGACCGGCGAACCCAAGGGCGTGGAGCTGACCCACGACGCGGTGATGAACACGGTGGAGTTCGTCAGCCGTCATTTTGAGCTCAGCGCGTCGGATCGCAGTCTGGCGCTGTCCACGTTGGAATGTGACCACTCGGTGGTGGACGTCTTCGCGATACTGCGCGCCGGAGGAGCGATCGTCGCGGTCGACGAACGGTATCGCCGTGACCCCGACACATGGGCCGTGCTGATCGAGCGTCATTGCGTGACGATGTTGAACTTCATGCCGGGGTGGATGGAGATGTTGCTGCCGGTCGGCGGTTCCCGGCTATCGGGACTGCGGGTGGTGCTCCTCGGCGGCGACTGGGTGCGCCCCGATCTCATCCGCGGGCTCCGGACGAAGGCACCCGGAGTGCGCGCGCACGGTCTCGGCGGTGCAACCGAGCTCGCAATCCACGCGGCGTTCTGCGATGCGCAGGAGCCGGAGCCCAACTGGACCGCAGTGCCCTACGGCAAGCCGCTACCCAACAATGCCTGCCGGGTGGTCGCCGCCGACGGTTCCGACTGCCCGGATTGGGTGCCGGGTGAGCTGTGGGTTTCCGGGCGGGGAATCGCACGCGGCTACCGCGGCAGACCGGACCTGACCGCCGAGAAGTTCGTCGAATACGACGGCCGAACGTGGTACCGGACAGGCGATCTCGTCCGTTACCAACCTGACGGGATGCTGGACTTCGTCGGGCGCATGGATCATCGGATCAAGATCAGCAACTATCGCGTCGAACTCGGCGATGTGGAGTCGGCACTCATGCGGGTGCCGAACGTCGACGCGGCGGTGGCCGCCGTCATCCCGGGAGACCCGGATCTGCTCGCGGCGATCGTCCGCACCGATGCCCCGGGC
>CAZOIX010000402.1:0-4633 GCA_964579685.1 uncultured Mycobacterium sp. | reverse complement strand
GGATTTCGTTCGGCAAGGACCGGCCGAAGCGACCCATGTTCTCGTGCATGACATCCGGCGGCCCTTGGTGTCTGGGGATCTTGCGACGCGTGTGGCCGCGGGACTGCGCGATGGCCGCGCCGTTGTGCTGCCGATACGTGCGGTGACCGACAGCGTCAAGGCCGTCGATCTGCACGGTTCGATCACCGCCACGCTCGATCGGTCGGTCTTGCGAGAGGTTCAATACCCGCGCGGTTTCACCGTGGACGCGTTGAACGGGTTGCTCGCCGGCGACGCGTCGGGCGAATTCGACGAGATCGCCACGGCCATCGAGATGCACGTGCCCCTCACGTTCGTCGAGGGTGATCCGGACGCGTTCCGCGCCGAACTACCCCGAGACGCGGAGTTCATCGAGGCGATCATCGCGAGCCGGTCGTCGGACCCTCCTGGCCCATGAGAAGGCATTCGGCGACGGTGATGTCCTGCGCGTAGGTCACTTTGAGGTTGCGCTGTTCACCGCGGTACGTGCGAACCTCGACATCGGTGAACGTCTCGACGCACGATGACGTATCGGTGCCCTCGAATCCGTCGCGGGCCGCGGCGCGGTACGCCTCGAGCAGCACGGGTGCTCGAAAGGCCTGGGGCGTCTGGACGCGGACCAGCACGCCGTGATCGGTCAACGATTCGAGATCGTCGCCGGGGGCGGTGCGGACCACATCGGCCACGGTCATCGCCGGCACCGCGCCGCCGAACTCGCGGGCCACCGACAGCGCGGTGACAAACATGTCGCCACCGGCAACGGGCCGCGCGGCGTCATGGATGACGATGACGTCGACGGACCCGGACTCGATGTCGGTGGCCAGATACTGCAGCGCATTGAACTCCGACGCGTGCCGGCTTTCGCCGCCTTCGACAAACTCCACTGTCGCCCAAGGTAATTCCTCCCTCAGCGTATTCTGCGCCAGCTGATGCTCGCCACGCCGGAATACCAGCACGGTGCGCGCGATCTCGGGCACCCGGGTGAGGGTGTCGATGGACCACGCCACCATGGAGCGCCCGGCGATCCGTAGATAGGCCTTGTTCCCGTCGGCCCCGACCCGCGTGCCCAGGCCGGCCGCCAGCACCACGGCCACGGCCTGGGGTTCCCGTCTTTCGTTCATCCTCAGTTGGTCAGGCCAAAGGCGGTGCGCACCTTCGTCGGCGTGATCCGCACGACGAGTTCGCCGGGCACGCCGTTTCGGCGGCCGAATTCCTCGGCCCGGTCCGCGCCCATGTACCGACCGCCGGTGCGGGTGGCGATGTCGAGCAGCTCCTGGGGATCCTCGCTGATCGAAGCGACGCCCTGGACCTGAACGAAGGAATAGGGCGGACGCGGGTCGTCGACACACATCACCACGCGGGGGTCGCGAACGATCGCCCGACCTTTGGCGGTGTCCTTTCCGGTGTTGAAGGCAAGCTGGCCGTTGTCCACGACGAACCAGACAGGTGCCACCAGTGGACGACCGTCGGACGCCGAATAGCCCAGCATCCCGGTGCGGGTCCCCTCGGACAGGAAGGCAGTGACGTCATCGGAAAGTTCCTCCACGGCTCCAAGGTAGGACGCTCCCACCTCACCGTCGACCCTCAGTCGTCGGCGTGGCGCTCGTAATCCCATCGTTCGAGGCGCAGCTGCAGGTTGTACACGCCTATCGCGACGACAGGTGCGGTGACCGACATACAGACGACCAACAACGTGTTCACACCTGGCTCGGCTCTGTGCAGCAGCTCGATGCGAGCGTCGCGAGCGCGGACTTTCGCATGATGTGGTAGCGGTCGCGGTCGCTGGTGACCCAGCGTTCGACCCATCTGTCGAGCAAGTCGCCGGCCTCGAGCAGCGGAAGCAGATCGGCCACCAGCTGCGCATCGACACCATCGCTGAGCAGGCGCTCGATGAGATCGGTCGCACAGTGCCAGTCAACGAGAACATCGGGCGACAGCTGAAGGTATTGCGGGTCGACGGCCAACAGCGGGTCGGCCCCGACGGGCCGCAGGCGCCAGAGGGCCGAGCGCAGGCTCGCCACGGCCCTGCCCGGATGAGCCTCGGGCCACAGCGTCGCGCACACCCACAGGCGGTGCACGGGCCTGCGTTTCAGCGCGACGATCGCGACAAGTCGCTGACAGGCCGGCGGCATGTCGATGCGCTGATCATTGCGGTACACCGCGAATCCGCCGAGCAGCTGCAACGAGAACGTGTCCACCCGTTCATCGTCGATCGCCGCCGTCGCGAACACCCGCGTAGTGCACTACCCCATTCGACGGATGCGGTGAAATATAGATATGAGCGACGCGCAGCAGCAACCGATCACGATCCAGCACCGGGTTCGCCCGATGTCGGGTCGGGACCCCGACGAACAGCATCGGGCCGCGACACCGCTGGAGCTTCTGTTCGACCTGACGTTCGTGATCGCCTTCGGCATCGCCGCCAACGAATTCGCCCATCAGCTGGCGGAGAACCATGTCGGCGCCGGTCTGCTCGCCTTCTCGTTCGCGACGGTCGCCGTGTGCTGGGCCTGGATCAACTTCAGCTGGTTCGCGTCGGCCTATGACACCGACGACTGGGTCTACCGGTTGATGACGATGCTGCAGATGGTCGGCGTGATCATCATGGCGCTGGGCTTCCCGCCGATGTTCGCATCGATCGAGCACGGTGTGCACGTCGACACCGGTGTGATAGTGGCCGGATACGTGATCATGCGAATTGCGTTGGTGGGACAGTGGTTACGAGCGGCGACACAGGACCCTGCCCGGCGCTCGGCCTGTATGACCTATGCGTTGTGGATCTCGATCGCGCAGGTGGGCTGGATTGCGGGCGCCCTGGCGCACACGTCGATCCCGGTGACCTTCGCGATGGTCGGGCTGCTGATCGGGGTGGAATCCCTTGGCCCAGTTATTGCGGAACTCCGCGCCGGGGGTACACCGTGGCATGCGCACCACATTGCCGAACGCTACGGCCTGCTGGCGATCATCGCTCTCGGCGAGGGTGTCGTCGGCACCGTGGCCTCGCTGTCGGCGGTGGTCAGCGCGCAAGGCTGGTCGTTCGACGCCGCCTTCATCGTGGTCGCGGGCGTCGGGCTGACGTTCGGAATGTGGTGGTCGTATTTCGTGGTGCCCCAGGCCGAGTTGTTGCGCGCCCACCGCGAGCGGTCGTTCTGGTTCGGCTATCTGCCGATCGTGATGTACGGCGCGATCGTGGCGACAGGCGCCGGTCTGCATGTCGCCGCCTACTACATCGAGCATCACTCCAAGCTGAACTCGGTGCAGACCGTGCTGGCCGTGGCGCTGCCCGTCGGCCTGTACCTCGTCTCCATCTATGGGCTCTATTTCGTGATCGTGCGCAAGGTCGCGCTGTTCCACCTCGTGCTCCTGGTGCTCAGCGCTGTCGTCCTCGCCATCGCGGTGTGGTTGGCGGAGTCCGGCTACTCGATGGCCAACTGCCTGCTGGTCGTCACGCTGGCGCCTTTGGTGACGGTGGTCGGCTACGAAGTGGCGGGCCACCGGCACGCCGTCGCAGACATCGTCAGGGCACTGGAAGGCGGCTAGCGGGGCTGCGCCGGGCTCGGGTCGAAACCCTCCATCAGCATGCGTTCTTCGCCGGCGAGCTGTGACCTCATCAGGGCGCGTGCTTTCCGGCGGGTGATGAGGATGCCGACCACGGCGAGGGCCCAGATCGCGTACTGAACCGTCCACGCCACCCGGAACGCCTCGAACGAAAATCCGCCGACGGCGTCGAGAATGACGCCCATGCTCAGCATGACCAGCAATGAGGCGATGAAGCCGCCCATGTTGACCATGCCCGATGCGGTGCCGAGCGTCGCCCGCGGATTGAACGTGCGGGCGAAGTCGAACCCGACCATCGATCCCGGACCGCCGACCGAGATGACCACGATGAGGACCACCAGCAGCCACAGTGGCGCTTGGCCGGGAAGGGCCAGGACCACGGACCACACCGCGGCTTTGGCGGCGATGATGCACAGCACCAGCCGCGATCTGCGGTGGGGAAGACGGCCGGTGACGATACCGATCAAGACGCCAGAAGAGATGGCGGCGACCACCGAAAGGCTCAGCAGGGTCCCCGCGACGGCCGCCGAAAGGCCTTGGGCCACCGTGAGATATGGAACACCCCACATCAGCGCGAACGCCGTCACGGAGAACTGCGTGCCCATGTGTGTGAAGAAGCCCAGCCGGGTACCGGGCCGCAGCCACACGGTCTTGACGTTGACCATGATGTCGCGGATCGACATGGCTTCGTGCTCGACGACGTGGCCCTCGGGGCTGTCGCGGACGAGGAGCAGTGTTCCGACGATGGACAGCACGCCGAGGGCGGCCACCGAGATGTACGCGGTGGTCCAGCCGCTACCCGCCAGCAGAGCGAAAAAGGGGATGGCCGAAAGCACTTGGCCGAGCTGGCCGCAGATTCCGGTCAATTGTGTGACCAGAGGGACCCGGCCAGGTGCGAACCAGTGCGGGACCAGGCGAAGCACGGAGATGAAGGTGAACGCATCGCCAAGGCCGACGACGGCACGCGCACCGATGGCCGTGGGCAGGGATTCGGTGAACGCCAGCACCAACTGGCCGGACGCCATCAACGCTGCGCCCGAGACGATCAGTGTCTTGG
>CAZOIX010000401.1:0-4645 GCA_964579685.1 uncultured Mycobacterium sp. | reverse complement strand
GTCAGCGATGTCCCGAGACATATGTGTCAGCGATGTCCCGAGACACCACAGTGCGTCCACCGCACGCGAACGCACACAAGTCGCTCACTGGCAGGGCGCGGGGACGGCCGTGGCCAGCTCCGCCGCCCACGCCTCGTACGCCTCCGGCGTCGGATGGATACCGTCCTCGACCCACTGGTTGTCGTCGGCCTGCTGCTGGTACGTCGGCCGCAGGTCCACGAATTCGGCGCCGGCGGTGTCGGCCTCGTCGATGAGCACACCGTCGAACGCCTCACGCTGCGCCGCAAGGTCGTCACCGTAGGACTGTCCTTCGGGAGACCGGAACCATTCGTTCTGCGCCAGCACGATCACGCGCGCACCGCTGGCCGTCGCGGCATCGAGTACCGACTTCACGTGCTGGCGGTAGTCCTCGATCGTCACGCCGTTGACGATGTCGTTGCCGCCGGCCTGGAACGTGATCACCGTGGGCCCGAACTCGTCGATCTGCGGCACCTCGTCGGTCAGCACCTGCTCGGCGGTGTAGCCGCTGATGCCGGCGTTCTGCAGTTCGACGTCACAACCCGCGCCGCGCCACTTCTCGGCCAGCAGTGCGGGGAAAGCGCCCGTCTGTTCGTCGGGCGCGCCGACACCCTGGCTCAGCGAGTCGCCCAACGCGAGGTAGCGCACGGTGCCGTCCTGCTGTGCCGTGGGCGCCGCCGGAGACGGTGTCGGTGCGGGACTTTCGGACCGGCTGCAGCCGCAGGCCAACGCGACGACCGCCGCGACAACCACGAACAGGCGCCGCGCCTGGAGGGTCACGCGTCGAGCGTAACTTTCGGCACCTTCTCGTCGGGCACAGTCCGCCGGATCCTGTTCCCATCGGGGCGCAACCAATCGGGCAGCCATCGCGGTGGGGCATCGGGCGCTCCGTCGAAGACTCCACCTGCCGGATCGTCGACGCCGCCGCGGCGAACGAGGTCCTTGTCGGGCCGATAGATCTGGTGAATCACCAACGCGCACAGCCCGATCACCGCAACGTCCCGTAGCAGCACCAGCACCGTGAACGGCTGCTCGGGCAGACCCTTGTTCTGCTCGCCGTACAGATAGAGCATCCGCGGTATCCAGACCAGCGCGTCGATCGTCATCCATGCGAGCAGGATGCGCCGGTGCGGCAGCGCGAGCACCGCCAGCGGCACCAACCACAGGGAGAACTGCGGGCTCCACACCTTGTTCGTCAGCAGGAACGTCGCGACGACGAGGAAGGCGACCTGCGCCACCCGCGGCCGCTGCTTGGCCGTCAGCGTGATGTAACCGATTGCGATGCAGCAGGATACGAACAACACCGCCGTCACCGTGTTGAGCACCGTGGGCGGCTGCCAGAATCCGAGGTCGGGATCGAAGCCCCGCCAGCCGGTGAACGACTTCACCACGTTGTAGATCGAATCCATGTCGTCGCCGCGACGGGTGTTGAGCCGGAAGAACTCCGACCATCCCCGCGGGTACGCCACCATGATCGGCAGGTTCACCACGACCCAGGTCACCACCGTGGCGATCGCGGTCTTACCGACCTCACGCAGCTTGCCCGTCCGCACTGCCAGCACAGCCAACGGCACAAGCAGCAGCAGCGGATACAGCTTGGCCGCGACGCCCACGCCGATCAGCACGCCCGCCAGCCCCGGTTTTCGCCTGGCCCACGCGAGCAGGGCCGCGGTCGCGAAAGCCGTGGCGAGCGCATCGAAGTTGGTGAAGATCTGAAAGATCACGATCGGTGAGGCCGCCACCAGCGCCGCATCCCACACCCGCCGCGGGCCGGCCAGCTGCGAGGTCGCCCACACCGTCGCCAGCCATGCCAGGGCCAGACCGAATGCAGCGATGTTGAAGAACATCACCACCTCGGCCAGTACCGGCAACGACACCAGCTTCGACAGCGCGGTGTACGACTTGGCCAGCGCCATCGACGCGTACTGATAAAGCCCCGTCAGTACCGGATACTCCATGTAGCGCACCGCGATGTTGCCGTCGAACTGGACACGCGGCGTGCCCGCGGAATCCTTCTCGATCCAGTGCGATTTGTAGGGAAACTTGCCGAGATTCAACAGTTCGGCCGTGTAGAGCGGGACGGTGTCGGAGTAGCACAGCTCGTAGTAGGCCCGGTTGTTCTCCCAGTTGGCGACGCGTTGGTCGGGTGGACCCGTACCGGTGGTCTGCAGGCACGCCGCCTTGGTCGAATAGCCGAGGGCAAGAAACACCAGCGCGATGAGCAACATCGCCCGCAGCGGTGTGAAGAACCGCTGCCTGCCGATCAGCGCATGCCTGCCGACCGGCCCGCCGATGACGCCGGACAGCGACGCGCCGATGGTGTCGGTGCGGCTGGGCAGATCACGGTCGTCGAGGCTCCGGAGGTCTTCTGCCGGCCGAGCCGGCGATCCAGCTTCGGTCAGCAGCGTCGGCGACGCCGTCGCCCGTTCACCGTCGTCGTCGTCCCGACCTTCACCCTCGGTCACGGAGGCGGAGGCGGGGCCCCCGGCTCCCCCGGAGGCGGTGGTGCACCGGGGGCGACGGGCACAGGTGGCGGAGCGACGGGCACGGTGGTCGGCGGACCCCACGGGATCGTGACACCGGGCGCCAACTCGATCGTGGGCTGGATGACCGTCTCCGAGGGCGGTGGTGGTGGCGCTCCCGGCGGCGGGGTCGACGGAGGTGGTGGCGCCTGCGGCACGCCCGCGTAACCGCCGACCTCCTCGGGCTTCGGGAACGTCTCGTTCTCCGTGCCGTCGAGGGCGCCGTCCATCGTCGCCTTCCAGATGCCCGACGGCAGCCCCGAGCCGTAGACCGGCGAACCGTACTGGTTCTCCAGCGGTTTGGTGCCTTCGGTGGTGCCGACCCAGACCGCCGTCGACAACGACGGGGTGAAGCCGACCATCCATGCGTCACGGTTCGCGCCGGTGTCGCCCAGCTGGTTGGTTCCCGTCTTCGCACCCGATGCGCGCCCGCCGGCCAGCGCGTGACCGTTGGAGTACGCGGCGATCGGCTGCATCGCGGCGATCACGTTGTCGGCGACCTTCTTGTCTATGCGCTGCTCGCCTTCGTTGTCCTGCTGCGACGCGTCGAACAGCACCTCGCCTGAGGCGTTGACGACCTTTTGCACGAAGTGCGGCTTGTGGTACACGCCCGATGCCGCGATCGTCGCGTACGCCGAGGCCATATCGAGGACGCGAGTCTGGTATTGGCCCAACACGATTCCGTTGTTGGGTGGCCCGCCCTCACCGTCCTCGGACAGCGTGTGGTCCACGCCGGGGAAGCTCTCGGCGATGCCCGCCTCGTGCGCGGCCTTGGCCACGTCGGCGGGACCGTTCTCCAGCTTCAGCATCAGCCGGTAGTAGCTGGTGTTCAGCGAGCGCTTCAGTGCTTCGGCGATATTGCACGTTCCGCAGCCCGCACCCTCGACGTTGTTGATCGTGATTCCGTTCATCGTCACCGGGGAACTGTCCACCTGGGTGCCGAGACCCATGCCCTGTTGCAGCGCGGCGATCAGCGCGAACACCTTGAATGACGAGCCGGTCGGCAACCCGGCCTGGGCGAAGTCGAATCCGTTGGCGTCGCTTCCGCCGTAATAGGCCTCGATCCCTCCGGTCTTCGGATTGATCGACACGATCGCCGTGCGCATGTCGGGATCCTGCCCGTCGAGGTACTCAGCCGCCGCTTCCTCGGCGGCCTTCTGCGCCTGGGGGTTGATCGTGGTGGTGATCTGCAGCCCCTCGGTGTTCAGGGTCTGCTCGTTGATGTCGAACAGCTCGAGCAGTTCCTTCTGTACCTGGTGTTCGATCAGACCGTTGGGGCCGGTGGTCTGGTTGGCCACCCGCGCCTGGTCCGGCGGCACGGTTGGCGGAAACACCTGCGCGGCGCGCTCTTCGGGCGACAGCGCACCGATCTCCACCATGCCGTCAAGCACCCAGTTCCAGCGCGCCAGCGCACCGTCGGGGTTGACGGCGGGGTCCAGCCCGGACGGCTGCTGGATCAGCGCGGCCAGCAGCGCGCCCTCGGCGACGTTGAGCTGTTCCACGGGTTTGCCGAAGTAGGCCTTCGACGCGGCGGCGATACCGTAGGAACCGCGACCGAAGTAGATGATGTTCAGATACGACTGCAGCACTTGGTCTTTGGACCACTGGCCGGACATCTTGGTCGAGATGACCACTTCCTTGGCCTTGCGGATCAGGCCACCGATACCCGAGCGTTCGTCGCCGACAAGCGCGTTCTTGACGTACTGCTGGGTGATCGTGGATCCGCCCTGCAGGTCACCACCGAACAGGTTGTTCTTCATCGCGCGGATGAAGCCGCTGAACGAGAATCCGGGGTTGGAGTAGAAGTCGCGGTCCTCGGCGGCCATCACCGCGTTGCGCACCTGCACCGGTATCTGGTCGATGTTGACGTCGACGCGGTTACCTTCCGGCGGAACGATTTTCGCCAGCTCGCTGCCGTCGCTGGCCAGGATGGTCGACACCTGATTGGTCCGGATGTCGCCGGGCTTGGGCACATCGACGATCATGTACGCCATCGCGAAGGTGATGATCGGCAGCAGGATCATCGCGACCACCGCGATCAGTGACCCGCGACGCACCCACCTCCAGTTGATCTGCGGGCCCTGCCCCGACGGGCGCTCCGGAGG
>CAZOIX010000400.1:0-4647 GCA_964579685.1 uncultured Mycobacterium sp. | reverse complement strand
GTCGGCAACCCACGTTCACATGTGAGTGGGGCCCCAGCCCCTCATACCGTCTAGTCCGGCTCTGCGCCCGCCACCATCCTGCGCAGATTCTTCAGCGTCTCCCCCATGTTCCGCCCCACCTGGCCGGCGGCCACTCGGTCGGCGAGCAGACCCAGTACGTTGCCTGCCGATTCGTAGGCCAGCCGGAACGTGACCTTGGTCAGGCCATCCGGGGTCTCGCGCAGCCGGAACCGTCCACGCTGGGAGATACCGGTGAGGCCGACCCAGGACAACTCGCGCGGTGGATCGAACTCGACGATCTCGATCAGACCACCGATCGGTACCGACCCGACTTTCCAGTGCACGGTGTAGCGGGAGCCGAGGCCGGCGGGGTTGTCGTCGTCCATATCCCATCGCTGAAGGCTTGCCATGAACTCCGGATAGCAGTCCGGACTGCTGACAACCTTCCACACGGTGTCGCGATCGGCGTCGACGACGCACTGCCGTTGGACCCTCATCAGCCGAGCACCGGGAAACGGCGTGCCGCAGCGAGACGATCCACCCCGGCCTGCAGGCTGGCCTCCACTTTTTCGTGCACGACGTCGTCGGCGCTGACCGCGATGTCGTCGGCATCGATCGGGTCGCCCACCTCGATCGCGATCTTCGTCGGCAGCGGCAGCCGGGGCACCATATCGCTGACGGTCAGCCCCCAGGGCGGCGCCACCAGGATCGGAACGCTTTTCAGCCGAGCCATCTTGTCGACCCTCATCACCTTGGCCAGCCACTGCCCGCGGTCGAGAAAGAGCGCCGCCTCCTGCCCACCGACACTGGCGATCGGCACGATCGGCACACCGGCCTCGCGCGCCAGCGTGACGTAGCCCTTGCGGCCGCCGAAGTCGACATCGTGACGTTGCCAGGACGGACGGAACACTTCATAGTCGCCGCCGGGGTAGACCAGCAGCGCGGCACCCGATTGCAGGGCGAGCTTGGCATTTTCGGGATTGGCGGCCACGGTCCCGAACTTGCGCAACGATCCCAGCCCCGGCATCGACACGACCAGGTTGTGGGCGAGTTGGTAGAACGGCCGCTCGACGCCGAAGTACGAGCAGAACGCCAGCGTGAAGACGAACGTGTCCGGCGGCAGATTGCCACCGCTGTGGTTGCCGACCAGCAGCACCGGCCCGTCCTTCGGAATCCGGTCGAGGCCGCGGACGTCTGCGCGGAAGTACAACGATGCCAACAGCCACAGTCCTGGCAGCTGCTCACGGATGTAGTCGGGGTCGCGCTGATCGAGGTCGGCCTTCGGAACGCGGGAGGCAACCTGGCGCCGCGCCCAGTCCAGTACATCGCCCACCCCCGCCATGACGGTCTTATTGACACAGGGCACGGGCGGCAAACACGGATCGCGAAAGAACCCGATACCCGCGTTCCCACTTAATTCCAGTACGCTGCGAAGCATCACCGTCTCGTCAGGGAGTAGCCATGGCAGCATCGCCGGCTCGACCGGGCGCGTTGCGTCCTCACCGCTTTGATCAGGAGATCGACCCAGGGCCCGTCCAGATCCAGGCCCGTAAGGTGCACTTCGACCTGTCCGATGTACCGCTCGAGTGGATCCCGGCGCACCCCGTGGCGTCGACAATGATCAACCTGTTCAACATTGTGCTGCCGACCGCCGAGCATTGGTTCGTCGCGACGTTCAACGAGGCACTGCCCTACGTCGAGGACCCGAGGCTGGCCGAGGACATCCGTGGCTTCATCGGGCAGGAAGCCACCCACGCCTCGGCGCATGACGACGTGATCCGGGACTTCCTGGTCGGCAATGGCGTCGACCCCGCGCCGATTCTGCGCATGGTCGAGTACATCTTCGGAAAGGTCTTGTCGCCGACACGATCGCAGAATCCCCGGCGGCAGCTGAACAACCTGTGCGAACGCCTGTGGCTGATCGCGGCGATCGAGCATTACACGGCGGTGCTCGGCGACTTCGCCCTCAATTCCACGTGGGATGAGCACGGCGCCAATCCGACCATGGTCGACGTGTTCCGCTGGCACGGCAGCGAAGAGGTCGAGCATCGCAGTGTCGCCCACGATGTCGCGGTCTACTTCCACGACAGTTACCCGGACCGGATCAAGGCCATGACGCTCGCCGCCACGGCGATGTTCGTGTTCTTCCAGCGCGGTACGCGCTACCTGTTCACCTCCGACCCGTCCATCGAGATGGGCTGGTGGAAGATGCAGCGCCTGCGGATCCGGGACTCCCGGCTCGGGCTGCTGCCCAGATTCCGCATGTTGTTCGGCTCGCAGACGCTGACCTACTTCCGGCCCGCGTACACACCGGAGGAGATGGGCTCCACCGCGCAGGCCGTTGCCTACCTGGCGACCTCGCCCGCCGCCCGCGCAGCCCACCTCTGATGGGTCTGCGGGAACGCTACCGGCAGCTGCCGCCGAATCCGTTCCGGCCGCAGCGGCGCGACGTGATGCTGGGCCTCGCCGGCGCGGTCATCTCCGGATCGGACGCCCTGGGGGGTGTGATCAGGAAGGTGACCCTGCCCGCGGCGCCCGATCGAACCCTGGTGTTGCGTGTGGTCGACCGGCAAACGGTGGCCCACGACCAGAACGTGGTGGCGTTGACGTTCGCCGCCGCAGACGGCCGACCGTTGCCTCGCTGGCGTCCGGGCGCCCACATCGATGTGCATCTGCCCAGCGGGCGGCTGCGCCAGTACTCCCTGTGTGGGGACCCGGGGGCATCCGACGTGTACCGCATCGCGGTGCGCAGGATTCCCGACGGCGGCGGCGGCTCCATCGAGGTCCACGACGCGCTTGATGTCGGGGCGACGGCAACGACGCAGGGGCCACGCAACGCGTTCCCGTTGACCGTGCCCGGCTACGGCTCACCCACGAGACGGTTCCGGTTCATCGCCGGCGGCATCGGTATCACCCCGATTCTGCCCATGCTGACGCTGGCCCAGCGCCTCGGCGTCGACTGGTCGATGGTCTACGCCGGACGCACCCGCGACAGCCTGCCGTTCCTCGACGAGGTCGCGCGGTTCGCGACCGGCCGAGCCGGCGATGCGGCCGATGACCGGGTGCGCATCCACACCGATGATCACCACGGCTTGCCGACGGCGACCGACCTGCTCGGCGACTGCCCCGACGGCACCGCCGTCTATGCGTGTGGCCCCGCTCCCATGCTGACGGCGATCCGGTCGGAACTGGCCGGCCGCCACAACGTCGAACTTCACTTCGAGCGGTTTGCCGCACCACCCGTCGTCGACGGCAGGGAATTCGCCGTCACGGTCGCGTCCACCGGACAAGAGATCCGCGTGGCGGCCGACGAGACCCTGCTTGCGGCGCTGAACAGGTCCGGAGTGCCCGCACCGTACTCGTGCCGGCAGGGTTTCTGCGGGACCTGCCGAACCCGGGTTCTGGACGGGGATGTCGAGCACCGTGACGCGCTGCTGACCGAACCCGAACACGCCAACCGGATGATGCTGATCTGCATTTCGCGGGCCGCCGAAGGTTCGCGTCTCACGCTCGACCTTTAGGTACATCTCGTACTATTCGGCCATGCCGTTGGCTGATGGTGCGACGTTCGCCGGATACACCATCGTCCGCCAGCTCGGCGCGGGTGGCATGGGCGAGGTTTACCTGGCGCAGCATCCCCGGCTGCCGCGACGCGACGCATTGAAGGTGCTGCCCCCCTCGGTGTCTGCCGACGCCGAGTACCGGGAGCGTTTCGACCGCGAGGCCGACATCGCCGCCACTCTGTGGCATCCGCATATCGTCGGCGTGCACGACCGCGGCGAGTTCGACGGTCAACTGTGGATATCGATGGACTACGTCGAAGGCACCGACGCCGCACGACTGCTACGCGAGCGCTACCCCGACGGTATGGAAAAAGCTGAAGTCGCCGAGATCATCGCCGCGGTGGCCGATGCGCTGGACTACGCGCATCAGCGCAACCTGCTGCATCGCGATGTGAAGCCAGCCAACATACTGCTCGCCCACCCCGAGTCCGGCGATCAACGGATTCTTCTCGCAGACTTCGGAATTGCCCGCTGGGCCAACGACATCAGCGGCCTGACGGCGACGAACATGACCGTTGGTACGGTGTCATACGCTGCGCCCGAACAGTTGATGGGTGAGCGCCTGGACGGTCGGGCTGATCAGTATGCGTTGGCGGCCAGTGCATTTCACCTGCTGACGGGAAGGCCCCCGTTTCAGCATTCCAATCCCGCCGTGGTCATCAGCCAACATCTGTCGGCGGCACCGCCCACCATCGGCGATCAGCGCCCGGAATTGGCCGGACTCGATCCCGTCCTCGCCAAGGCTTTGGCGAAGGCCCCCGCGGACCGCTTCGAGAAGTGCGCCGACTTCGCGCGCGCCCTCGCCCACCAGCTCGGATCCAACCCATCCGGCGACGAGGGCACCACGCTGGCCACGGCGGCCCTGCGCCCGAAACCGTCCTCACGCTCGCTGATGCGCGCCGGTGTCATCATCCCGGCGATCCTGGCGTTGTTACTGGTGGCCGCGATCACCGTCGCCGTCTTCGAGACACGGCGCGCCGACGACGACCGCCCGGCCGCGGGTCCGACAACCACGTCGTCGACCACCACCAGGCCGAGCGCCACCGCACTGCCCCCGCCGCCGACCACGACGCCGTCGCCGACG
>CAZOIX010000399.1:0-4661 GCA_964579685.1 uncultured Mycobacterium sp. | reverse complement strand
CGAGGTGCTTGCGCCAGTTGAACGACGGCGAGCAGTTGTAGGCCAGCATCTGGTCCGGGAACTCGCTCTTGACGCCCTCGGCGAACTTCTTGGCCAGCTCCAGGTCCGGGGTGCCGGTCTCCATCCAGATCAGATCGGAGTACGGCGCGTAGGCCTTGGCGCGGGCGATGCACGGCTCGAGACCGTTCTTCACCCGGTAGAAGCCCTCGGCGGTGCGCTCACCGGTGATGAACGGCTGGTCACGCTCATCGACGTCGGAGGTGATGAGCGTGGCGGCCTCGGCGTCGGTGCGCGCGATGACCACGGTCGGGACGTCGGCGACATCGGCCGCGAGGCGGGCCGAGGTCAGGGTGCGGATGTGCTGCTGGGTCGGGATGAGCACCTTGCCACCGAGGTGGCCGCACTTCTTCTCCGACGCGAGCTGATCCTCCCAGTGGGTACCGGCGGCACCCGCGGCGATCATCGCCTTCTGCAGTTCGTACACGTTGAGGGCGCCACCGAAGCCGGCCTCGCCGTCGGCGACGATCGGCACGACCCAGTTGTCCACCGAGTCGTCGCCCTCGACGTGGGCGATCTCGTCGGCGCGCAGCAGCGCGTTGTTGATGCGGCGCACCACGGCCGGAACCGAGTTGGCCGGGTACAGCGACTGGTCGGGGTAGGTGTGTCCGGACAGGTTGGCGTCACCGGCGACCTGCCAGCCCGACAGGTAGATGGCCTTCAGGCCGGCACGCACCTGCTGGACGGCCATGTTGCCGGTCAGCGCGCCGAGCGAGTTCACGAACTCCATGTCGTGCAGCTGGTTCCAGAGCACCTCGGCGCCGCGGCGGGCCAGCGTGGCCTCCTCGACGACCGAACCCTGCAGCGCGACCACGTCGGCTGCGGTGTAGGTGCGCTCGATGCCCTTCCACCGGGGGTTGGTGTCCCAGTCCTGCTGGATCTGTTCGGGTGACTTCGGCTGACCGACGGTCGACATGGGAGGTGCTCCTTGAATAATTTGTTAATGCTCGAACAGTTCTTCTGTTTCGCTAACACGAGGATGCACCACTGCATATATGCAGGTCCACTCGTTTTAGTTGCCAATTTTCGCCAAGCCTTCACAGCTTTTTGCTAATTCTGCGAAGGCAGCAATGACCTGAACCGGTTCAGTAGCTACTCGCCAGTAGGGCGTTTGCGCACGTCAGTACGGCCGTACTGTTAGGTGAAGGTCGTCAGCGCGCGAAGATGGCCGCGACGGCTTTGGTCTCGTCGCCGACGGCGTATGTGAGCGTTCTAACAGTGCGATCCACCAACTCGGGACCGAACTTGTCCGTCGAACCGGGCGGATGGACATGGGTGATGATCTCGAGCTTGTCGCCGAGTCCCACCGGGGCGTCGTGCTCGATGGTCACCCGCAAAGGGGCACGCAGCAGCTCGGGTGTGTTGAACAGGTAGTCCTCCACCACCGACCAGTACACCGAGTTGTTCATGTGGTCGAAGATGTCGATGTCGCTGACACGGACCGGATACTCGCGGATCTCGTCGGCATCCTCGCGGCTGCCGGCCTTCAGGTACGCCTTCCACCGCAGCCGGTCGACGTCGGTGGTGCGCCGCAGGCCTTCCAGGAAGTCGTCGGAGATGCGCGCGGGCCCCTGCGTCTCGGAGTTGATGTTGATCCAGAACGCCTCGGATTCGATCAGTCCGCCCTTGCGGCCGTCGACCCGCACGCGCATTTCGCACCACCGGTTGGAGGTCCCCGAGCACCAGCGGCGCAGCCGCAGCATGTCCTTGAACTCGATGGGCCTGATGAGGTCGACCATCGTGCGCCGGACGATCCACAGCGGATGGGTTTCCTCGTAGCCCATTTCGCGTAGCTGGTCCGAGCCGATGTCCTGGATGTGCCGGGTGGCCGCGTCGAACTTGAGCCGGCCTTCGCGATAGACGTCGGCGACCCGCAACGGCCACTGGACGTCGAACACATCGGGATGCGGGTCGGGCACCGGCATCATCACTTTGTCCAGGCTCACGATTCAAACTTTCCGGTTGCGGGGTGCGCTGCGATCATGCCAAAACGCGTGTTGCCAGCGCACGAAGCCCCTGTCGATTCGTCAGCTGGATCCGGGCTGGCCGTGGTCAAGGGCTTCGGGAGCCAGATACCAGGGATCCGTGATGCCGCGGCGTCGCATCGCCATACCGATCAGCATTTCGCGCGCACAGCGGTTGGCGACCAGCGGTGTGACGTAGGTCGGATCGACGAGCGGATTGAGCTCGACGAGCTCGATGCCGACGATATTGGTCTCGGCGCCCAGCCGGCGGAGCAGTGGAAACAGCTCGCGAGGGGTAAGCCCGTTGGGCTCAGGGGTGCCGGTCCCCGGCGCGTACGCGGGATCGATCACGTCGACATCGAGTGAGATGTAGAGGTAATCGGTGCCCTCGGCAGCCTCGGCGATTGCGCGTTCCATCACGTGTTCCCACCCATAGCGCTCGACTTCGGCCATGAAGTGGTAGCGAAACCCCTGGTCGCGCATCCACGCCATATCTTCGTGGTCGGGTAGATACCCCCGTAGCCCGACCTGCACGAAGTTGTTCCCGTGCACATAGCCCTGCTCGATCAGCTTCCGCACGGGGGTGCCGTGTGAGAGATGGTGGCCGATCGCCCAGCGGGCGGCATCGTAATGCGCGTCGAAATGGACGATGCCGATCTTTCCTTTGCCGTACACGTCCGCGAGTCCGGCGACGTCGGGGTACATCAGCGCGTGATCGCCCCCGACGATGAATGGCATGGTCCCCGTCTCGGCGATCTCGCGCACCATGGCACGGATCGGTTCGATGGAGCGATGGGTGGACTCGAAATCGACTGGGGCATCGCCATAGTCGCAGATCACCAAGTCGTTCACCAGATCAGCCCGGACGTGGGCGTGGGGTTGTCCGCCGCCCACGTTGGGCAGGTGATCACTTCCGCGCAGGGCGCGTGGGCCGTGCCCGGCACCCCGCATGCCGGCGGAGAAGTCGAGCCCGGCGCCGACCATGGCGACGTCGACATTGGCCGCGCGCAGGTCCGCCGGGGTCAGCGCCACTGGAGACTGCAGGAAGGTCGGGATGCCACTGGACGCGAGACCGAACGGGTAGCGATTGAGGTGGATGAGTCCCGGTGGTCGATCGCCTTGCAGATTCGGGATCGGTGTCCGCCACGCGTCCGAGGTCGGATCCTCGGGATTGAGCTCGGGGAAATCTGCAACAGGCTCGGCCATTATTCACCTCGACTATTCACGGGACCGTAAATGTAACAGCCACACGGCCGTTGAGCTGTGCATATTGTCGTGGTGGCGGTGGTACCGCCCTGTTTTCGCTAAGGTTGCGAAGACAATATTCGCAGCGTTGTTAGGCTGTTTATCGTGGCAAAGACGTTCGTCGGATCACGCGTTCGACAACTCCGCGCCGAACGGGGCTTCAGCCAGGCGGCCCTGGCCCAGACGCTGCAGATTTCGCCGAGCTATCTGAACCAGATCGAGCACGATGTGCGCCCCCTGACGGTGTCGGTGCTGCAGCGCATCACCGAGGTGTTCGGTGTGGATGCGACATTCTTCGCGTCCGAGGACGACACCCGGTTGGTCGCGGAGTTACGCGAAGTGACCTTGGATCGCGATCTGGCGATCGACGTCGACCTCGCCGAGGTCTCCGACATGGTCGGCGCACATCCGGCACTGGCGCGGGCGATGGTCAATCTGCACCGGCGCTACCGGTTGACCGCAGCACAATTGGCGGCCGCGACCGAGGACAGGTACGCCGACAGCAGTGGGTCTGGTGCGATCACGATGCCCCATGAGGAAGTGCGCGACTATTTCTATGAGAGGCAGAACTACCTTCACGAGCTCGACACCGCCGCCGAGGACCTCACCATCCGGATGCGGATGCACCGCGCGGAGCTCACCCGGGAGCTCGCCGACCGCCTGACCAGGGTGCACGGTGTACACATCAAGAGACGATCCGATCTGGGCGGCACGGTGTTGCACCGCTACGACCCCGTCTCGAAAACATTGGAGATCAGTGGCCATCTGTCGTCGGGGCAGACGGTCTTCAAGATGGCGGCAGAACTGGCCTACCTGGAGTTCGGCGAATTGATCGACAGGCTGGTGGACGAGGGCAACTTCACCAGCGAGGAGTCGGCGGTGCTGGCGCGTCTCGGGCTGGCGAACTACTTCGCGGCCGCAACAGTGTTGCCATACCAGCAGTTTCACGAGGTGGTGGAGAACTTCCGCTACGACGTCGAACGCCTTTCGGCGTTCTACTCGGTGTCCTACGAGACGATCGGGCACCGACTGTCGACTCTGCAACGTCCGTCCATGCGGGGTGTGCCGCTGTCCTTCGTGCGGGTGGATCGTGCGGGAAACATGTCAAAGCGGCAGTCCGCCACAGGTTTTCACTTCTCCTCCAGTGGCGGAACCTGCCCGCTGTGGAATGTGTACGAGACGTTCGCGAACCCCGGCAAGATCGGCGTGCAGGTCGCCCAGATGCCTGACGGACGCAACTACATGTGGGTGGCCCGCACGGTCGAACGCCGCGCCCACCGATACGGCCAGCCGGGCAAGACGTTCGCGATCGGCCTCGGCTGCGAACTACGGCATGCCCACCGCCTCGTCTACTCGGAGGGCCTGGATCTGTCGGGCCACAACTCGACGCCGATC
>CAZOIX010000398.1:0-4668 GCA_964579685.1 uncultured Mycobacterium sp. | reverse complement strand
GTGCTACCATTGATGCATACTTCTTGAGCCTTTAACTCCCGTACAGCAAGCATAACCTTTTCCCAACGAGCATAGCATGGATTACCGCAAAAGGCAAAGTATTCTCCTTCTCCTGTACAAAGGAATATGAAGTTTTTTCTCGTTTCCTCTCGAATTTCACATGTCTTCATAGTGTCGACAAGCTTGTCCAGTTCTTTCCGTTTCCTGGCGTTTGTAGCATCGTATCCTTCCTGGAACGTCACCAGAAGTTTGTAGGCAGAACGTACATCTGCTTTGGTTATCCCCTTTTTCTCCAGTGTAGCGAAGCATTCCTGGGACTCTTTTAGCATTCCAGTGCTACCATTGATGCATACTTCTTGAGCCTTTAACTCCCGTACAGCAAGCATAATTTCTTTGCAACGAGTAAATTGGTACATACGTTTTAGCGTCCATTCTTTTCTAAAATCGAGATCAAAATGAATCTTGAAGAGTTCCTGTGCCAATTGACACACTGGATTGCTTTCAAAATCTTCTGTCTTCCACAGCCGGTACAGTTTATAGTACATATACTTTTGATCAGCAGTGTCATCTCCTCCGCCATGTCCCACTACGTCCCACAAGGAAGATGGTTGTCCGTTAGACTTGGTCTTCCAGGCATCCAAGATTTTCTCAAACTTGCGCTCAAATTGTTCAAGAGGTCTTTTCTTTTGGAAATCATGCCACTCCTTTCTCAAGTCGATACCCAGATGAGATCCCAGGTCTTCTTGAAAGCGTTGAAAGCAGCGCTTGTATATCTTTACACCGCGCTTTAATCTTTGATAGTACACGTACACCCACTTGGTGACCAGAATCTCCTTTTCTTCCTCACCAAGTGTTGCCAGTTTGTCAAGGAGTTCCTGATAGTCTCCATTTAAGAGTACTGGCATCTCTTCTTTAATTTTCAGTCTTTCAGCCATGGCTAAAAAATCCTCCATCATCTCCTTTTCTTGTTCTTCAAGTTTTGTGAGTACTAACTCTTCTGTGGTGACACTGGTGTCAGGCGAACCTTCATTAGCATCCTCCTCCACACCATCATCCTCGGAATCACCATTATCATCAGAGTCGAAGCCGCTATCGTCCTCGTCGCTATCTAATAGCCAGCAGTCATCATCGTCACTCTCGGTGGCCTTGACAGCTTCACCAGCACCCCTGCTAGCACCTCCATCACCATCGGACATTTCTATCTCGTTGCTCTGCACCTATCCACATAGTCAATACTGTTTTATTTTCACATAAATAAGACCAGATATACGATACTGTAGAAAAAGAAATAAGGGAAACCTACCTGAACGATGATCGTCGCTGATGGCGAGTCGTCAATGGTAGACTCCGAGGGAGAACCTTCCCTGTCATTGGCATTATTTCGACCCCTTCTTGATCTCCTAGGACCCATTAGTAATATCTTCTATGCATACTATACAGGGTTCTGTTTTGTTTCTCTCTCTCTCTCTCTCTCTCTCTCGTTGTATGTAACTGCCACTATCAGTGACGATGCTCTGCACCGACTATCAGAACTTATCCCTTCTTCTTATCTTATTTCTATTACTATTTCTATATAGAAAGTTACATATAACTACTATACATATAGAAGGTTTAGTCAAGTGACCTAATGCAAAAAGCAAATACCAGAATCGATCCCTATTCAAACCATGCATGAACCATGTGGTTGCGAGACTGACTCAATCAATGAGTCCAAGCTGGCAACCTTGAGCATCTGATGCAATTTTTTAACAGGCTCAGTTCGCTCACCGGTGAAATATTCCCGTATATTTTCTTCATTAGTACCAGGGAGGGAATTCAAAGCATTCCAGTCCCCCTTGATGCCATTTTTGTGCATGTACACGACTGCTTCACCTTGATCTGTTCTCACCATTACTTGCACAGCATCTCCATCATCGTCTAGTCTTGCAAATCGAGCAACACGATCCTTGTACGACTCTTCTTGCTCGCCAAATAGTTGCTCGAAAATCGCAGGCTGGCTTAGACAAAGAACCGCCGTAGATACACCAATGACACGATGCAACTTCATTAGTTTGCCTTCCACAATTTTCGTTGCATATCTGTTCCTGTAGTAGGATACACTTTTGAGGACATGCTCCTCGTCGTACGCAGCAGATTTGAAGTATACCTGTTCACCAGAGACTGTATTTCTTTTCTCGCACAGGAGAGTATCGACTACCTTGCTGCCATCACTCAAAATGATACCAGTGAGATGCCTACATACTGTTGGTGTCTCCCATACGGCTTCTTGCTGGTCCCCAGTATGATTTGTGCGTTTCACATCACACTCGGAGACATAGCACAAAGGAAACTCGAACGCACGTATCGATCTACCGTCATTCATTTTGATTTCTTGTACCTGATTTGGATCCCCTGCAACATCAGACATGAACGAGTTTAGACAAATGTTCTTCTGCTTAGAAATATTCTAGTGTTGTTGTATCATCTGCTCATCAGGACGCATCCTTGTTTCTACTCACCAGTACTAGTAAATTCAGCCAATACCTCCCTGTATTGTTGTTTATCCGAAGTCACTCCAGGCAAGGGATTAAAAAAGAAATCCAGGGGTTTCAGTTTTTGACGCTCGTCTCGATTCCTCGCTTGATCTGATACATCAACAATCCTGGAGTTGTCGACATCCCTGTCAATGTAATCGCGCGATTTCTCATCAACAGTGAATATATTACCATCCATAGCCGCTTCGACTGCCTCATAAGGCACGCGAAATGTAGGAAGGCATGAGAGGATGCCTTGTCTAATAGACTTGCCAATCCTCCCATCTGACGATGGCATCAAAGGAGCCATTCTTTCCATATCAAAGGTTAATCCTTCTCTCGTTTGGATACAAATACAAGTCTGTTTTTGCTTATCGCCGTCCAGACATCGTACCTCATGTACGCCAGAGATGTGTAGCACGAACTCTTTGGAGTCCTTTTGCTCAGGCCACAGAGTCAGGCGCTGGTTGCCAGGAGAGGCGAGTAACAGTGAAGCACATGTCCCGAAACATAAAGCCTTGGCCAGACGTGCCACGTTGATTGAATATGGATGTCCAATTTGTTGCCTGACTTTTTCGTTTCGTAGCTTCAAGAATAGGCCTGGATCTAGTTCCTTGGCTCCTTTGAAATCTGGATCTAAACTTGAAAGCCTACTCAGGAAGTCCACATTATGCCTTTTTTGCTCTTCCAGCATTACCTCAAAGCCATGCTTTCCTACTCCTGATCTGAACGCAGCTATGATAGCATCAGCAAAGTCTTTGAACTGCTCTGTGGACTCCTCTTGGGGTCCATTCGAGAATTCTCCAAGTAGAGGAACAAGAGAACAAGCCTGGTTTTTGATGTTATCAAAAACCTCCTTGTCAATATGTTGTTCCATCACTTCGACCAGGCGCAATTCTGGACTTTCGAATGGAATAAAGAGAACGCTACCCAGTTCATTAAGCTGATGAGCAACCAGATTGGCTATGGCGGTCCGCATAAAGTCGTTCTCCATATCTTTGCCAAGGAGGGCCCTGATTGGGTACCCAAAAGCGTCGTATGCAACACCAGCATTCTCATCTCTAAAATCTACACGCACAAAAGTCGGAATGTCCTTGATTAGCAGTATAAAATGTATAAAGGGCAAAAAAATAACTGCACATACCTGATGTAAACTCAATACGAACACTGATCTTGTGTGCTTGTGATCCATCAAACAGTTGGAATCTTGGTGCTTTAATTGAACCACTCTGCTTGGCTAGCTCGCCTAAACCAATCTGCCCCATGATTTTCTTCAAATGGGTAGATCTATTTGAACCAATCAGTTCCTCTAGTTTTTTTCTGCAAATTTGCTGAGAGGTGGCCGGTTTTCGGCTCGTACTGAACAAGGCAGACAACCTCTTTGTTGGCCGGGAGTCGAGGCTCGAGTTCTGCAAGAAAACCCGATTCACTTTATACCATTCAATTTGTTGTTTATTGTTCTACTAACGAATCTCAACATACCGAAACGTCTTCCAATGGCGGACGCTTCTGTTGCTGTTGGCCATCCATGCTATGTGACTTGCTTGCAGGAGCTGCTTCTCCGTCTGGCACGAGAGAGCACGTCAATATGGCAGGGGCGTTTAGCGGAAATCGGTCACTTTCCCTGCAAAATACATTCATACTATGGTGCATCGAAATATAATTATAATAGTAATGAATCTCATGAGCGTTGTTTTTGCTTTCAAAGGAGAGGCAACCGTAGAGCATGCAAAACATACCAGAAACTTGAAACGGGCCCCGTAGACTCTTTCTCAAGTCAAGGTTGTGCTTTTCGCCTTTGTACCAAGTAGCACTCAGTGTACGGTATATATAATATCAAATTATAATTCCTTACAATTCTTCTTATCCAAAAATGATTATTATTTGAATTCCAGTTTGTCTGGCCTTTGGACTTCATCGCCATTTTTATGATTGCCTCGGTAACGACGGACAGCAAAAAAAATAAAGAGCATCGCTATATGGTGCATGCATGCATGCATGGTCCCTTTAGCACAGCCACTGACACTTTGTCTTTGACATGAAGAACGATGGTGATTTCTCTGTAAAACTGGAGTATCCTTTATTATTTATTATTTAAAGGATATCGGTGTCGTGCGCAGTACAACTCTTTTGAGCTTGAAAGTTGGGCTGGGTC
>CAZOIX010000397.1:699-4679 GCA_964579685.1 uncultured Mycobacterium sp. | reverse complement strand
TTCACATGCTGACCGGTACGCCGCTATTCCAGGACTCGAACCCCGCCGTCCTCATCAGCCACCATCTGGGAACGCCGCCGCCACGGATATCGGAGCGTCGCCCCGATCTCGCACACCTCGACGCGGTGCTGGCCAAGGCGCTGTCGAAGGACCCCACCCAGCGCTATCCGAGCTGCCTTGACTTCGCACGCGCCCTCACCCAGCAGCGTCGACGTGCGCAGGCGGCCTTGCAGGCAACGGGTCCGCTCCCGGCGGAGGACAAGGGCGCGCATGCGCGCCCGACCACGCAGCGTCTCGAGCGTCTGGTCATCCACGGAACGGCGCGGGGTGTGCAGCGCAGCGCGATCGGAACTCATGATGAGATCGGGCGATTGTCCTTTCACCTGGTGCCCTACGAACCCATCGACGGCCGGGACGCGCCCGTGCCCGTCGAGATACAAACCCAGCTCGTCGCCGATCAGCTCACCGATGGCGATGAGGTCGAGGTCAGCGGGATCTGGGACGGCGAGAATCTCGACGCGGACAGAATCGTCAACATCTCGGCCGGCGTGAAGCCCAAACGACGACGTGCGCGGGCGCATTCCACACCGGCACGCGATATCGCTCCGGCCAAGGCAGGTAAGCGCACGTGGATACCCATAGCCGCGGTTGTCGGCGTGGTCGTCTTGGCCGCGGCCGCGGTGCTGTACGTCACCGACGGATTCGGCCTCTGGACGCGGCCCGGACCCATCGTCAAGCCGGTGAGCGCGACGGTGTTCGCCCCTGGCGGCACCCCGGACAACCCGCAGGACGCCGGCCTGGCGATCGACGGCAATCCCGACACGTCGTGGAAGACCGTGACCTACAAGGACGCCGACCCGTTCCCGACCTTCATCGAGGGTCAGGGTTTGATCCTGCATCTGTCCCAGCCGACCGCGCTGAGCGCCGTCACCGTCGACTTGTCGAGCACCGGTACCGAAGTACAGATCCGCTCGTCGCCCACCGAAAAGCCGGCCGCCCTGTCCGACACCACCGAGCTGACCCCCACCACGACGTTGCAGCCCGGACACAACCGCATCGAAGTGCACGACCGGACCAAGACTTCCAATGTGCTGGTATGGATCTCCAAATTGGGGTCGACGGACGGCCAGAGCCGTACGGAGATCTCGGAGATCACCCTGCAAGCGGCCAACTGAGATCGGCGCAGGATGCCCAACACCGACGTGGAACAGCGACTGCGCCCGCAGCCGTCCGACGGCTACATCTATCGGACCTCGTGGCCGGTGCCGACCGGGGACATCGGCAGTCAACTGCAACTGCGCCTCGACGGGGTGGCCCGCTACATCCAGGAGGTCGGCGCCGAGAACCTGCTCGATGCGGGCGAAGCCGAGACACATCCACACTGGTTGGTCCAGCGCACGGTGATCGACGTCATCGAACCGATCGAGTGGCCGAACGAGGTGTCGTTCAGCCGTTGGTGCTCGGCGCTGTCCACGCGGTGGTGCACCATGCGCGTCGACCTGGTCGGCAGCGACGGCGGCCGCATCGAGACCGAGGGCTTCTGGATCGCGATCAACGAACGCACCCTCACCCCGCAGCGGGTGTCCGACAGTTTGATCGAGAAGTTCGCCAGCACCGCGGCCGAACACCGGCTCAAGTGGCGCCCCTGGTTGACCAATCTGGAGCAGGCCGACGCCGTTGCCCCATTCGCGCTGCGCCGCACCGACATCGACGTGTTCGAACACGTCACCAACACCGCGTACTGGCATGCCGTGCACGAGGTGATGGCCGAAGTGCCCGACGTGTGCCGCGCCCCGTATCGCGCCGTCGTCGAGTATCGACGACCGATCCAGCACGGCGAAGACGTCACCCTGCGCTGGGCCCGCCGCGGCGACGACGTGAACATCGCCATCGCTGTCGGCGACGAAATCCGTGCCGCAGCGCTGCTGCGCAAGCTGCCCTAACCGCGGATCGACGAGGCCGAAGGTCAGCCGGCTGTGAGCACACCGACAGTCGACGAGGGGTCTCTTGGCCCTACTCCAGAACCGTTGTTCGAAGGATTCTGACGGAGATCCGTCGATGAGGAGTGCACGAACATGGCAAGCAACGTGGAAGCGCAGAGTGGCGTCGAACCGCTGACCGAGTACTGCCGCACCTGCGGGCACGCGAAGGAATGTCACAACGTGGACTTCCGGGGTGACCCGAAAGAGGCGCACGAGCTCTACCGTCAAGGCGAATACGTCTGCCAACACATGACGGGTCTGAATTCGGCGGTGCACTGCATCTGTGTGGGCTGGAACAGCTGGGTCTGACGCGCCCTCGGCGTGACCGCCTACTCGTGTGCCGTCAGGAGCAGGCGACAGGCGATCCGAACATCCGCGATCGCCTGGTGTGGATCCAGTTCGCCACCGACTGTCCACGTGAGTATCCCGAAGGTGACCTGTTCCACCAGGCGCGCGAGTCGGGTCTGTTCCTCGTCGGGGCTCTGAACGCCGGCAGTGGCGAGGATGAGGTCGCGCATGGTGTGGTGACCGCTCGGACCGGACTGTGCTCTGACGGCCTGCGTTGACGTGATCATCGCGTGGGCAAGGTGCTTGTGTCGCAACATGTCTTGGCACGCCTGCGCCATGAAGTCGGCGACTGCCGTGCCCGCGTCAGTGTGTGCGCGGACGGGCGGATCGAGCCCCTCCACTTGTGCCATGAGAACCGCCGCGAAAACGTGGTGCTTCGACGGGTAATACCGATAGAGGGTGCGTAGCGCGACACCGGCTTCGGCGGCTATGGCCTGTGCGGAGATACGGTCGATCTCTTTCCTCTTGCCGAGCCGGACAGCGGCTTTCAGGATCGCGGCACGCCGGGCCTCCTGCTCATCCGTCACCGGCACGGCGGCGGGCCGGGGGTCAGCGATTCGCGGCATGAGACCAGTGTTCCCGTTGCAGCCTGAGCCGCCCGCGATGTACCGATCAGTGGGACGACACCCAATCGACGCGGCAAGTGGTAGAGGATCGAGCGGTGAGCGATTTATCTCGGTACGGTCCCTGGGCTGTGATCGCAGGCGGGTCGGAGGGTGTGGGCTCGGAATTCGCGCGGCAGCTGGCGAGTGCGGGACTGAATCTCGTTCTGATCGCCCGGAAGCCGGGGCCCCTCGAGGACACGGCGGCGTCCTGCCGCGCGCTCGGTGTCGAGATACGCACTCTCGCGCTGGATCTGGTGTCGGCCGATGCCGTGACTGACATCGCTACCGCCACCTCCGATGTCGAGGTCGGCCTGTTGATCTACAACGCGGGCGCCAACACGTGCAGCGAACACCTCCTCGACGGTGACCTGAGCGAATTCGGGCGGGTGATCGATCTGAACATCGGCACCATGCTCGGCCTGGTGCAGCATTTCGGCCGACCGATGCGCGAACGCCGCCGCGGCGGCATCTTGATGGTCGGTTCGATGGCCGGCTACCTCGGCTCGATGCGGCACACCGTTTACGGCGGCGCGAAGGCGTTCGGTCGCATCTTCGCCGAAGGTCTGTGGCTCGAATTGCGCGAGTACAACGTCGATGTGCTCGAGTTGGTGCTGGGTGTCACTCGCACCCCCGCGATGGAGCGCGTCGGACTGAACTTCGACGTACCGGGGATGCGTGTCGCGGACCCGGTGGACGTCGCACGCGAGGGTCTGGAGCATCTCCCCCACGGTCCCGTCCATGTCGCAGGCGGCAACGAGGACGATGTCGCACGGCGCAACGGTCCCGACCGGGCCAAGATCGTGCTCGGCACACACAGGTTCATGGAAAAGCTGATGGGATCGCGCTAGGTGAGAGCGCGGCACGAGTCTTCGCCGCGGCGTTGATCACCAGCGGTCGGTAACGCTGCGCGGAAACGCCGTCCGGCAACACGATCCCGACGGCCGCTCGTCGATCGATCGCGGCGGCAACAGATGTCAGGCCCGGCCCGTAGTCGTCGCGCCGACATGCCGCTCCCGCGCGCCGGAGGGGCTGTAGATCCTCGCTG
>CAZOIX010000397.1:0-689 GCA_964579685.1 uncultured Mycobacterium sp. | reverse complement strand
GCCTCTTCCGGAGGTAGCATGGCAAGCACCGCCAGCCCAAGCGCCAACTTGTCTGCGCGAGAACTGAATCCGACGCGGGTCGGCACACCTGGTCCACCGAGCTTGTCGACGTGCACGATGTCGTTTCCGCGGAGCACTCCGAGGTGAACCACCGCGCCCGTGGTGACCTGCAGGTCGTACAACGCCGACGCCGCGGCCTCGCGCAGCCTCAAATCGGCGGCGTCTCCGGCGCCCCATGACATCGCTCGCACGCCCAACCCGTATCCGCAGTCATGGCGCTTCAGCCAATTCAACCGGACAAGGTGATCGAGGATGCGGTGCGTCGTCGAGCGGGGAAGCGCGGCACGCGCTGCGACCTGGTCGAGCGTCAAGCCGACGGTCGCGTCGTCGAACGCGTCGATGACCACCGTGAATCGGTCGACCGTCGTCATCGCCTGCCTCCCGCTCTAACGAGAATTCATTCTACCTAAGCTAGCGGTCTCAACCATCGAGACGCAAGGGCAGCAGACACACGGCACGAGTTAGAACTTGATCGGCAGAGAAGGGGTGCGTTGTGACCGAAGAGCGACTCGCCGCGGTGGAACGCCGACTTCAGGCGATGGAGGACGAGCGTGCGATCGAACGGCTGATCGCGTCGTACGGGCCGCTGGTCGATTGCGGCGAGGCGGATGCGGCGGCAGGACTGTGGT
>CAZOIX010000396.1:762-4682 GCA_964579685.1 uncultured Mycobacterium sp. | reverse complement strand
GCACACCAAGGCCAGCAGAAGTATCTGCGATACCAGCAGCCGGGTCCTCAGTGACCACGTCCGCGGCGAGCGCAAGCGGGTCAGCTTGCCATCACCGTGCGGGTTTGAGGACATAGCCGGCGCCGCGCAGGGTGTGGATCATCGGTTCGCGTCCGTTGTCGATCTTCTTGCGCAAATACGATACGTACAGCTCGACGATGTTGGACCGACCGCCGAAGTCATAGCTCCATACCCGGTCGAGGATCTGCGCCTTGCTCAATACCCGTTTGGCGTTGCGCATCATGAATCGCAGCAGCTCGAACTCGGTCGCGGTCAAGGTGATCAACTCGCCCGCACGGGTCACTTCGTGGCTGTCTTCGTCGAGGACCAGATCACCCACGACGACCTTCGCGCCCCCGGACTCGCTGGCGACACCGGTGCGCCGCAACAGGGCGCGCAATCGCAGCACCACCTCTTCGATGCTGAACGGTTTGGTGACATAGTCGTCGCCGCCCGCGGTCAGACCGGCGATGCGGTCTTCGACCGAATCCTTGGCGGTCAACAGCAGCAGAGGTAGTCCCGGAATCTGTTCGCGCAGCTTGTGCAGTACGTCCAGCCCGCTCATGTCCGGCAGCATCACGTCGAGCACCACCACATCGGGTGGGGTCTGGCGGGCCGACGCGATGGCCGTCGCTCCGTCGCCCGCGGTCGCGATCTCCCAGCCCTCATACCGAAGTGCCATGGACACCAACTCGGCGAGTACCGGTTCGTCATCGACGACTAGGACATGGATGGGGTTGCCATCGGCCCGGCGCATGACCACGCGCGCGGGCTCGGCGTCGTTGACCGCGGAACCGTTGATACTCACCACACGTCCATTATCGGCGGCGCCGTGGGTGACCACTGTGCGTTGTCTATGTGCGAGCTGTGAATATGGGGGTCCATATCTGTGGCACAGCCAACGCACATGTTGTTCGTGCAGCGTAGAGCCATGACGATCGATCAGGGAACCGACGACACCGTGTGGGGTGCACCGCGGTCGGGCTCACACAGCTGGGGGGCGCGCGAAACCCTCACCGCCGTCGGTGTGGCCGCTGTCATCGCGGGCCTCGGCGGCGCCGCCATCTATGCGGCCACCGGCTCAGATTCGGCGCAGCCGTTCGGCCACAACCTGCCCGACGGCCCACCACCAGGCGGCTTCAGTGCCAGGCAGGTCACGGGCGCAATGCCCGCCCTGCACGGCGAACTCGTCGTGTCGGACGGCAACGGCGGGTTCTCCACGATGCTCACGCAGACCGGCACGGTAACAGCGATCTCCCCGACTGCCATCACGGTGCGAAGCGCCGACGCCTTTTCCCAGACGTATGACCTGCGACCTGCGACACAGATGGCTCACTCGATCGCGGTCAACGACGAGGTATCGGTCCAGGCCACCCGCACCGGCCAAGGCGCGACCGCCAAATCAGTGAGCGAACGCATCGGTCCCGGCGGACCTGTCGGACCACCGGGACCTGCTTCGTCGAATTGACGCGCTACGCGTCCGGGGCCGGCTCGGCCGTGACCTCAGGGGTCGCGACCGGCGTCTCGGGCTCGCTCGGCGCGGTTGCCGACGTGGACGTCTCCCCCATCGTGATCTCCGGGTTCGGGGGGCTCGGGGGCTCATCCTGGGCGGAACTCACTCCGGCCGCCACCGCGAACCCGCCCATGGCCAGCAGGGTGCTGGTGCCCAAAGTCGCCGCCCCCAGTTTCAGCTGCTTCGAATTCACCTTGACCACTCCATTCGGTCGTCGGGAGCCACTTGTCGGCGCGGCTCATCGAACGTGCGTTCAGAGGTCGTCGATGACCCCTACGCCTGATGGAATAACCGAACTGGGCGAAGGTGAAACGATCGCGTGACGGCGGCCCTAGCTGGATTTCGCAGGGCCTTTGATGGCCGGCGTGGCCATGGGGACAGCCGGCGCATTGGACGGTGTCGTCTGGGTGCTCGTCGAGCCGACGTTCATCGGGGACGATTTCGCCGCCGCGTATCCGTCGTGATCTTCGGCCACCATCAGCCCGATCGCCGCCATCGCGACGACCGCGCTGCAGCCGATCGTGGCCGCGCAGAGCTTCAGAGCAGCCGGAGATTTACGGGTGCGCTGACCAACCATGTCGTTACCTCCTCGGGTTTGACGTACCCCCGTCGGCGCGGCCACGTCTGAAATTGCAGGTGGCCATCACTCAACGCGTCGAATCTGGCGTCCCCCTGCACGCCACGTGTGAGTTGTCCGGAGGTCGGCCAGCGAAATCTCATAACCTGTGCGCATGCAGCCCACGTTCGGAAAGCCTCGATGACGCGGTTCCTGGCGCGGCGGCTGCTCAACTACGTGGTGCTGCTGGCGCTGGCCTCGCTGCTGGTGTTCCTGCTCGCGTGGTACCAGTTCGATCCGCTCGACAGCCTCGAAAGCCGCAACCCACGCCCACCGCAGGCCGTCATCGACGCCAAACGCGTCGAGCTCGGTCTCGACAAGCCGCCGCTTCAGGCGTACGCCCATTGGGCCGCCGGGGCGATCCGCGGCGATTTCGGCACCACCGTCGGCGGGCAGCCGGTGTCGGAAGAGTTGTGGCGGCGGGTCGGCGTGAGTTTGCGGCTTCTCATCGTCGGATCGGTGCTCGGCACGATCATCGGCGTCGTCGCAGGCGCCTGGGGAGCGATCAGGCAGTACCGGTTGAGCGACCGCGTCATCACGGTGCTATCGCTATTGGTCATCAGCACACCGACCTTCGTGATGGCCAATCTGCTGATCCTGTCCGCCCTCGGCGTCAACTCCGTGCTGGGAGTCCAAGTGTTCGAGTACACCGGCGAGACGTCACCGGTCCCGGTCGAGGGCGCCTGGAACCAGTTCCTCGACCGACTCCAGCATCTGGTGCTGCCGACGTTCACGTTGGCGTTGGGCGCCATCGCGATATACAGCCGCTACCAACGCAACGCGATGCTCGACGTGCTCGGCCAGGACTTCATTCGCACCGCTCGCGCAAAGGGGCTGACCAAACGGCGCGCGCTGTTCAAACACGGTCTGCGCACCGCGTTGATCCCGATGGCGACGCTGTTCGCCTACAGCGTCGCCGGCCTGGTCACCGGCGCCGTATTCACCGAGAAGATCTTCGGCTGGCACGGCGTCGGTGAATGGGTGGTGACCGGCATCCTCACCCAGGACATCAACATCGTGGCGGCGATCACCATGCTGTCGGCCGTGATGATCCTGCTCGCAGGTCTGCTCTCCGATGTGGTCTATGCGGCGCTCGATCCGAGAGTCAGGGTCTGATGGGCGAACCGGTGACCGAGGAACAGTCGACGACCGCGCAGTCGGCAATCGACGTCGCAGACTTCGCGTCGCGGCGCACCCTCGTGTTGCGTCGGTTCCTGCGCAACAAGCCTGCGGTGGCTTCACTTGCCCTGCTGGCGTTGATGTTCGTCACCTGTTACGCCCTGCCCCCGCTGCTGCCCTACAGCTACAGCGACCTTGACTACTTCTCGCTGCAACAACCGCCCAACGTCGACCACTGGTTCGGCACCAACGCTCTCGGCCAGGATCTGCTGGCCCAAACCCTGCGCGGCATGCAGAAATCCATGCTGATCGGGGTCTGCGTAGCCTTCATCTCGACGGTCATCGCGGCGACCGTCGGCGCGGTCGCCGGCTATTTCGGCAACTGGCGAGACCGGACCTTGATGTGGCTCGTCGACCTGATGCTGGTGGTGCCGAGCTTCCTGCTCATCTCCATCGTCGTGCAACGCACCAAGGGCGACATCCTGTGGCTGATCGTGCTGCTGTCCGCGTTCAGCTGGATGATCAGCTCGCGCATCGTGCGCGGCATGACGATGAGCCTGCGTGACCGCGAATTCGTCGCTGCCGCACGGTACATGGGTGTGAGCAATACGCGAATCATCCTGCGCCACATCA
>CAZOIX010000396.1:0-752 GCA_964579685.1 uncultured Mycobacterium sp. | reverse complement strand
GCGCTGGGCGTGCGGCGGCGGGCCATCGTGCGGCGCCACATCATCCCCAACGTGGCGTCGATCATCATCATCGACACCGCCCTCAACGTCGGCGTCGCGATCCTTGCCGAGACCGGTCTCAGCTACCTGGGCTTTGGTATCCAGCCGCCCGATGTGTCGCTCGGCACGTTGATCGCCGACGGCACCAAGTCAGCGACGACCTTCCCGTGGCTGTTCTTGTTCCCCGCGGGCGTCCTTGTGCTGATCATCTTGTGCGCCAACCTCGTCGGTGACGGATTGCGCGATGCGCTCGATCCCAGCGCCGGGCAGCTGCGGAGGCGGCGCAAGTGAGCCTACTGGAGGTACGCGACCTCACCGTCGCCTTCCCGACCGACGCCGACGAGGTGAATGCGGTGCGCGGCATGAACTTTCATGTCGACCCGCGGGAGGTCGTCGCGCTCGTCGGAGAGTCGGGTGCGGGCAAGTCGGCAAGTGCGATGGCCATCGTCGGCCTGCTACCCGAATACGCGTCGGTGTCCGGCTCGATCCGCCTGCATGGCGACGAACTCATCGGGCAGTCCGACCAGCGCATGTCGGACATCCGCGGCAAGTCCATCGGCACGGTGTTCCAAGATCCGATGTCGGCACTCACGCCCGTCTACACCGTCGGCGATCAGATCGCCGAGGCGATCGAAGTCCACCAACGCGACGTCACCCGGAGGACGGCAAGGGCCCGTGCCACCGAACTTCTCGAGCTGGTCGGCATCGCCCAG
>CAZOIX010000395.1:2644-4686 GCA_964579685.1 uncultured Mycobacterium sp. | reverse complement strand
TCGGGTGCACCCGCGTCGTCGGTCGCATCGCTCACGTCCCACGTCAACGACGCGACGGGATCGACCAACCCTGCGCCGGTCAGGTTCGACGGTGCGCGGGCGGCGCCCTGGGCGCCTGCCGTCAGCCGGTCGACCACCTGCCCCGCCGTCAGCTCTGGAAATCGGCTGCGTACCAACGCCGCAACACCCGAGACGTACGCCGCGGCGAAGCTGGAGCTGTTGAGCGGATACAGCTCGCCTTGTGCGCTGGGCAACGCGTTCGCGAGTCCGCCGCCGTCGGCGTTGCCGACCGAGGTGACGTTCTCGCCGGGCGCCGCGATGCCCACCCAGGGGCCGGCCATGGTGAATGCGGACGGACCGCCGGAGGAGTTGAGCGAACCCACGGACAGCACGTAGGGCTGCCACCACGACGGAATCGAAAGTTCGCTCACACCAGCCCAATTCCGCGGATCCTCAGGCCGCCCCGGGTCCGAAAGTGGATTGGACGGGCACGCCGAGCCAGGATTCAGTCCGGTTTGATTGTTCCCGGCCGCGGCGATGATGACCGCGTCCTTCTGTACGACGGCATACCGCAAGGCGGCTCCGAGTTCGGTCTGGTCGACGGTCTTGTTGGCGGGCAGACACGTCACCGCGGAGATGTTGACGATGCCCGCGCCAAGATCGACCGCACGAACGATCGCCCTGGCGAGCGTCGTCACGTCCAGCGCCGCCCGCGCGGTCGCCTGATCCTCGCCGGGGTTTCGCGGGGCGAATCGCGCCGACGTCGAACGAATCGAAAGTATCCGCGCGCCGGGGGCGACTCCGGAAAAGCCGTCGGCTCCGGGTTGCCCGGCAATCAGGCCGGCCACCAGCGTTCCGTGTCCGTCGCAGTCCACCAGCCCGTCGGTGGCTTCAACGTAGTCGCCGCCCGGGTCGACGTTGGGAAGACGCGGTCCCGGCCGTACACCGGTGTCGATCACAGCGATGAGCTGGCCGTCACCGCGGCTGTACTTCCAGGCGCCGGAGAGGTTCAGCATCGATTGGTTCGGGCTGATCGCACCTGGGTCGGTGCCCGGCAGCACGTTGGTCGAGACACACGGACTGCGCTGCACCATCGGCTGGATCGGCCCGGCGGCCCCCGACGGTGGCACCGCCGCAGGGTCGACTTCTGGCGGCGTGATCGCCACTGCCGCAGGACAACTCACAGCCGCGACGATCAGCGCCACCGCCATGGCCGCGGATACGGTCTGCAGCTTCGCGTACCTCACCGATTCAAGACCCAGGCGAACAGTCCGACCAGATAGGCCAGCACCGGGATCAAGGATGCGTCGACGCCGGAGGCGAGGAAGCCGACCAGCCGACGCATCGGCAGCGAATAGGTGTCCGGCGACGCGATCCGCGGGACCAGCGCGGCGAAGACGAACACAGCGGTCAGGCCCGCCAGCGCGGCCAGCGCCCACCAGGCAGCGGTGTAACGGCCTTCGGCGGCGAACGCCGCGAGGAACGCGATCGCCATCAGGAACGGCTGCCCGAGCAACCACCCCTTGCACGGCGCGGAGTCCCACACCCGTGCGCGCAACGTCGCGCCCAGTGCCACCGCGCCGGCGACATACCAGGCCCAAGGCGAAACATCGGGCGGCCCAGCAAGTATCAGCGCACCAGCTGTTCCCAACAACACCCCTCCCGCGATGAAGCCGGTCTGGTGGGAATCGCTGATGCGCACCCGCCGCGGGAGGTCCTCGAGCACCTTCAGCGACGGGGGTGGCGGCGTCGGATCTCCTGGCGCCGGAATCACGGGCACCGGTAGACGCGACCACGCCGCGGACAGCTGCGCGGCCTGCACGGTGACCACCAGAGCCAGCACAATCAGCAGTGAGCCGATGACCACGGTGTCCAGTTGCCAGATCGCGGCGGCACCCGCGGTGACGAGGGCACCCACTCCCACGACCGCGACCGTGGTGAACACCGCAATGGCACGTTCGGCGACCGTGATGCTCACGATCGACCATGCGGTGACCCCGGCGGCGGCGGGGAACGCGGTGATCCCTTCACCATCACGTTTG
>CAZOIX010000395.1:0-2634 GCA_964579685.1 uncultured Mycobacterium sp. | reverse complement strand
CGAGCAACACCGTCGACGATGCGGACTCGCCCGGTACGGCAAGTCCGAGTGCCGCGGCGATCGGGACCAGCGCGGTCGTCGACAGTGCGGTGGCCAGCGTCGGTGAACGCCCCCAGGTCAGCATCGTCGCGAGCACCGTCAGCAGTGCGATGCCGCAGGTCGTGATGAGCCCGGCAAGGCCGCCGGTCGTCATCCGGTGCGCGGCGGCGAACACGGTGCCCGCCAACGCCAGGACAACGATGGCCGCAGTGGCACCGCGCTGAATATGCACTGCGCCCCATGGCTTTTCCCTGGCCGCCGAGAAGATGACCGCCGCGTCCCCGATGTCCTCGACGATGCGTGGCGCAGGTGGCCCGGCGGGGACGGGTTGCAGGGCGAGGAGATCCCCGTCGATGACGCCGACGGTGTTCAGCGTGGCGTCGAGGCTGAACGGCGCACCACCGACCGGTGCGAGCGAAAGCGGCACCAGTTCGCCGTCGTCCTCTTCGGTGGCCATCGCCAGGCGCCGCACAGCAGGAAGGATTTCCCGCAACGGTAGCCCGGTCGGCAACGCCATGTCGGTGATCCGGCCGCCTTCAGGATCGTCGGGGATGCCCGCGGCGAGCACGGCGACGCCGACGATCGGCATCGCCGTCGCGGATGTGCTGCCGTTCAACTGACTGTCTGACGCCATTGCTGGTGTTCCGTTCTGTGGTCCGAGTCGAAATCTCGGGTCAATTGCTGGTTGGGAAACCACGGCCCGTCGGGCAGCGTGGCGGTGAGCCGTTCGATCGCGGTGGCGATCGCCAGCGGTGTGCCTGAGGTGAAGGTCGAAACCCATTCCCCGTCGAAGGCTTTCGACGGAGCCACCAGTACGCGTCCCTCTCGGGTGTCGACGACACTGACGCCGACGTCTGTGCTGACACGATGACCGTCGCGGTGGTCACCGGCGAGGATCTCCACATAGCTGCGGTCAGCCGAGTAGGCCGCTTCCACGACGGCGCGCGCCGTCGCAGGGATGCCGAGGAACTCGATGACCTCGTCGAGCGCCGCGCCGTCGCGTAACCGCTCGTCGGCACGCGCCCCGGCCTGTGCGGGAATGGTGAAGTCGCCGAATGTCGCCGACGGCCGTCCGGACAGGCCCGCGGTCAGCACGGGCACCAGCGCCTGCGGGTGCCCGATCTCCAACGCCGTGAACGTGATCAGACCGCCGCTGCGCAACGCGACGATGTGTTCGTCGGGGTGCGCGTCGCGCCGTGCGACGTACCCGCGCAGCATGGTCCCCGCCCCGCTCACGAATCGGAGTTCAAGCCAGCGCCGTGCCCGGCAGGTGGTCGTGACCCATCGGCGGACACGGGGATCGATGACACCGACGCCGGTCATCACCCCCATGTCCGCCAACTCCTCGGACAGCCGGGCCGTGACCTCCCCACGCTGCCCATGGTCGCTGTAGGGCGGCGTGATCGCGAGCACCCAGGGAAAGCTCCCGGCGCCCAAGGCATCAGCGACGAACCAGGCCTGTTCCGCGGTCAGCTCGACTGCGTTAGCGGCCACCGATCCTCAGCCACCCCACTTGGCGCCTTCGGCCGCATCGCGGGCGCTCATCGACATCGTGTTGGTCTCGTGGGTGGCGGCCATCGCGCGGTAGGCCCGCACAAGCTCCTCGAGACTGGCGTTCCATTGCGCCTGCCATGCCTGGTAGCTCATGCCGGTGTCACCCTGCCAGGCACCCGCCAGCGCCGCCTGCTCGGCGGCGATGTCGGCGCCCACACCGTGCATGGCGCCCGCATAGCCGGCCATCTCACCCGCGTGCCCCAGCATCGCCGGGTAGTTGTACATGATCTGCGACATCAGATTCTCCTCACTCGTCTCAGTTCGACGTTCAGATTGCGGTGTACGTGCTTGCCGCGGCTGCGTCC
This sequence comes from uncultured Mycobacterium sp., assembly GCA_964579685.1. Lineage (GTDB taxonomy): Bacteria > Actinomycetota > Actinomycetes > Mycobacteriales > Mycobacteriaceae > Mycobacterium. The sequence goes on along the minus strand of CAZOIX010000395.1, from coordinate 736 downwards.
TGGGCCACGTACGTGCCCGCGGCGTCACCGATGTTGACCTGCGCGATGTCGAGCAGCGAGTTGATCTTGGCGGAGACCTCGATGAAGCGGGCGTGCGCTGCCTGGAACGCGGCAGAGGACTCACCCATGTGGAAGGCCTGCGCGGACTGGGCCGCCTGCTCTGCCTGGGCCATGGTGCTGCGCATCAAGGCCGCCTTGGCGGAGAACGCCGCCTCGGAGGAGACCAGCTGCGGGATGTGAGCGTCCAACATGCTCATGACATTTCCTTTCGATCCTTGGTCTGACGTGGACTGTTTGCCTCAAGTGGTCTGTTCAGTCGCGGGGTCCCCCCTCGTGGTCCCAGTCGCTGGGCAACATGGGCTCTTTGGGTCCCCCGCCGAACGAGTCGCCGCCGAGTTCGGTGAGACCAGTGGCCTGCTCGGTCTCGGACTTGGTCGCAGCGCCTGCGAAACCGACTGCCCCTGCGCCTCGTTCGGATGCACGGATGCGCGGTGCGGGCTGCTGGGGGGCGGGATCTTCTGGTTCGCGTTCGTAGTCCATGTACGCGTCGGCGTACTGGCGCTGGTGGATCGGCCGCCCGCGCTTGCGGCGGGCCTTGCGTTTGGCCAACGCCGATGCCGCGGCAGCGGCCGCGGCGGATGCCGCGATGTCGGACGCCGGCGCCTTGGCTCCGGTGCCCTCCCGAAACGTCGGGGAGACACCGCCGTCCGGGCCAGCGCCAGGAATCGCATACGGT
>CAZOIX010000394.1:3821-4690 GCA_964579685.1 uncultured Mycobacterium sp. | reverse complement strand
GCCGGATCCCATGGTCACCACCTTACTGACCTGGCATTTTCACGGACTAGAAGAAGTTGGCATCGCCGATCCCCCATATGGGGGAGGTCGGATGGCTGTGATGTGGGCCACCCTAGCTGTATGCCGACATCGCATGAGACGACTTGGCGTGCAGGCCGCTTCTGGTGGGACTCCGCTTCGCCGGCCGGGGCCGGATGCCCGCTGCGCGCGGTGATCTTCGACCTCGATGCCCTGACGGACATCGAGTGCGACGGCCATCGCGTGGCGTACAACGCGGCGTTCGCCACCCATGGCCTCGACTTCCAGTGGTCGGTGACGCGCTACCGGCAGCTGCTGGCGCTGACCGACGAGCGGCAACGCGTCGCGGCCGAACTGCGCAAGCGCGGCGTGGCGACCGAGTCCGATGTGCTGACCAAACTGCTCGCCGACGACATCTATACGACCAAGACGATGATGTTCGACGAGTTGATCCTCGATCGCGATCTCGCCCCGCGCCCCGGCCTGGCCGACTTCGTGACAGACATGTTCGCGGCGGGTATGCAGGTCGCCGTCGTGACAAGCGGTCACCGCAGCTGGGCGGAGCCCCTGGTGCGACAGCTGGTCGGCGAGGGAATCGTCGAGACGGTGGTGACTTCTGAGGACGTCAAGAAGACGATGCCGAGCCCTGATGCTCACCGGCTCGCACTCGGCGAACTCGGGATCACCGCCGAGAACGCGCTCGCGATCAGCGGCTCGGCCTGCGGTTTGCGCGCAGCTAACGGAGCAGGCCTCGCCACTGTCGTGGTCACCGGCGAAGGCGTCCTCGATATCCCGGCCGCGGTCGCGGTCCGTCCGGACTTCGGAGGCGACGCGCCGTTGCGTGTTGCCGA
>CAZOIX010000394.1:0-3811 GCA_964579685.1 uncultured Mycobacterium sp. | reverse complement strand
TGCCAACGGATGCACGGCCGTTGGTGGGCGACCCGCAAGCCGTCCGCTGCTTAGCTGAAACTGCGGTTTCCGCAGCGTCTGCGCAGATAAAATTCGCGCGCACGGCGGTGTGTCGGTGGCGGGACCGCCGTTTAGGCGGTGAACTAGGTCATGGCTTCTAGAACCAGCGTCTCGCCCGGCCTGGTATGCGGTGACGTCGATGAGGGCTACGGAAAAGTTGCGGACGCATTTCGCGTCAATATCGCCAGCGGTGCGGAAGTCGGCGCTGCCGTCGCGGTCTACCGCGACGGTCGCAAGGTCGTGGATCTCTGGGGCGGGTTCCGCAACGGCGTCACGCGCGCCCCGTGGTCCAAGGACACGTTGGTCAACACGTTTTCGACGACCAAAGGCGTTGCCGCACTGACAGTCGCGCAGGCCGTCTCGCGAGGTCTGTTGGACTATGACGCCCGGGTGGCGGACTACTGGCCTGAGTTCGCGCAGGGCGGCAAAGCCGCGGTCACCGTACGGCAACTGCTGGCACACCAGGCCGGGTTGCCGGTGATCAAGCCGCTGCTCACCCTCGCCGATATCGCCGTGCCCGAGAAACTCTCGGCGCGACTGGCGGCGCAGGTCCCCGCGTGGCCGGTGGGCACGCGGCACGGCTACCACGGTGTGACGCTCGGATGGTACGCGTCCGAACTCATTCGGCATGTCGATCCCAAAAGGCGCACTCTTGGAAGGTATTTCGCCGATGAGATCGCCGGGCCGCTCGGGCTGGACTTCCACATCGGCCTGCCGGATTCCATCGATCGGGACTTGGTCGCGCATCTGCACGTGCCGTCCCAACTGGCGACATTGCTGCATCTGCACGTGCTGCCGCCACGGCTCGCGGCGGCGTTCTTCATTCCGGTGACGCTCACGGCGAGAGCGGGTGTCGCCTTCGAAGGCGCCACAGGACTTTCGACCTTCAATCGCGAAGATGTCCGCGTGGTGGAGATTCCTGCCGCCAACGGCACGGGCACGGCCGAATCCGTCGCCAGACTCTACGGCGATGCGGCGATGGGTGGCTCCCAGATCGGTCTGACCCCAGAGGTGTTCGCGGCCCTGACGGCGCCTCCGGTGCGGCCGACGAAAGGACTGCGCGACAAGGTGTTGCATGTGGACACATCGTTCTCGCTCGGCTTCGGCAGGCCCATCCCCAACAATCCGAAGTATGTGATCGGATCCTCGGAGAAGGCGTTCGGAGCCCCTGGTGCGGGCGGTTCGGTCGGCTTCGCCGATCCGGATACCGGTGTCGGGTTCGGGTATGTGATGAACAAGCTGGGATTCCATTTCATCAGTGACCCGCGAGCGGTTCGCCTGCGTCAGGCGCTGTTCCGCGACGTCCTTGGCGCCAGGACCCAGTCATGAACGGACAGCCGGCGACTGTGAAATTGCACAGTGGCGCGGTACAAGCCGGTGCTAGCCCTTGCGGATCAGCTCGATGACCGCGCTGAAGTCCTTGTCCGCGTTGGACTCGTTGAATTCAGCGTAGATCTGCGCGGCATGGGTGCCCAGCGGCGCGGAGGAACCCGTCGACTGGACGGCGTCCATCGCCAGGCCGATGTCCTTGTTCATCAGCGCGGTGGCAAAGCCCGGCCTGAAGTCTTTGTTGGCCGGTGACGTCGGAACCGGGCCTGGCACAGGGCAATTGGTGTGGATCGCCCAGCAGTTGCCCGTCGCTCCGGTGATCACGTCGAACAGCGACTGAGCGGACAGACCGAGCTTCTCGGCGAGCACGAAGGCCTCGCCCGCGGCGATCTGCTGCACGGCGAGCACCATGTTGTTGCACAGTTTCGCGGCCTGTCCGGTACCGGAGTCGCCGCAGTGAATGATCTTGCCGGCCAGTGGCTCGAGCACTGGTCGCGCGCGCTCGACGGCATCGGCCTCACCGCCGACCATGAACGCCAAGGTGCCCGCGACCGCGCCCTTCACGCCGCCGGACACCGGCGCGTCGAGCTGGGCATGCCCGTGTTCGGCGGCCTGCGCATGAATCGCGCGCGCGTCGTCAACCGAAATGGTGGAGGTGTCGATGAACAGCGTCCCTTTCGCCGCCGCGGGCAGGGCTTCGGCGTACACCGCTTTCACGATGTCGCCGTTGGGCAGCGACGTGATGACGACGTCGGCCTCTGACACCGCCTGTGCACCGGTCTCGAAGACCTGCGCACCCTTCTCCGCAGCGGCATCCGTGAGCGCTGCGACGGGGTCGAACGCGCGCACCGTGTGCCCCGCAGCGACGAGGTTCGCCGCCATCGGCCCACCCATGTGACCCAACCCCAAGAACGCGATGATGCTCATTGCTCTCCCTTACGCCGACGCGCGGGCCCGGGCCGCCTCGGCCCGACCGATGACCACACGCATGATTTCGTTGGTGCCCTCGAGAATTCGGTGCACTCGCAGATCACGGACGATCTTCTCCAGACCGTACTCACGCAGATAGCCGTATCCGCCGTGCAGTTGCAGCGCCTGGTCCGCCACGTCGAAACAGGCATCGGTGACGTAGCGCTTGGCCATCGCGCACAGCTGGACCTTCTCGGGGTGGTTGTCGTCCAATGCAGTAGCCGCGCGCCACAACAGCACACGCGATGCCTGCAGGGCGGTGGCCATGTCGGCCAGCGTGAACCGGATGGTCGGCTCGTCGAGCAGCGAGCCGCCGAACGCCTGCCGGTCGGCGAGGTATCCCGCCGCCTTGTCGTGGGCGGCCTGCGCACCGCCCAGCGAGCATGCCGCGATATTGATGCGGCCACCGTTGAGCCCGTTCATCGCGATGCCGAACCCGGTGCCCTCGCTGTCGACACCGCCGAGCATCGCGTCGGCGGGCACTCGGACGCCCTCGAAGACGACCTGGGCCGTGGGCTGCGCGTTCCAGCCCATCTTGAGTTCATCGGCGCCGAAACTGAGACCAGGCGTGTCCTTTTCGACGAGGAACGCCGAAATGCCGCGCGGACCGTCCGCCCCGGTACGGGCCATCACCACGTAGACGTCGGAAGATCCCGCACCGGAGATGAACTGCTTGACGCCGTCGAGCACGTAGTCGCCCGAGTCGGCACGGACCGCCTTGGTGCGCAACGCGCCCGCGTCCGACCCCGCGCCCGGCTCGGTCAGGCAGTAACTCGCGATCGACTCCATGGACGCCAGCCGCGGCACCCAGGACTTGCGCTGCTCGTCGGTGCCGTACGTGTCGACCATCCAGGCGCACATGTTGTGGATCGACAGGAACGCCGCGACGGTGGGATCGGCCATCGCCAGCTGTTCGAAGATCCGCACGGCATCCAACCGCCGAAGCTCGCTACCGCCGACGTCCTCGCGGCAGTAGATCGCGGCCATGCCGAGCTCGGCGGCCTCACGCAACACATCGGTGGGGAAGTGCTTGGTGGCATCCCATTCCAATGCGTATGGCGCGAGCCTCTTCTCGGCGAACGCCGCCGCCGTCTCGGCGATGACCCGCTCGTGCTCGTCGAGCCCGAAGACGTCCATCTACTTCATGGTCGGGATGACGAACTCCGCGCCATGGCTGCCCGCGGGCCAGCGCTGCGTCACCGTCTTGGTCTTCGTGTAGAACAGGATCGAGTGCGGACCGTGCTGATTGAGATCGCCGAAGCCGGACCGCTTCCAGCCGCCAAAGGTGTGGTAGGACACCGGCACCGGGATCGGCACGTTGACGCCGACCATGCCGATCTGCACCCGGGACACGAAGTCGCGTGCGGTGTCGCCGTCACGGGTGAAGATCGCCACACCGTTGCCGTACTCGTGTTCCGTCGGCAGCGCCAACGCCTCCTCGTAATCCTTGGCG
>CAZOIX010000393.1:0-4715 GCA_964579685.1 uncultured Mycobacterium sp. | reverse complement strand
GGCGATGGCCGCGAACAGCACAGCGGCGGCGCGCAGGATCCGTGTCGACACCAGTACGCCTACGCATTTCCCGCCGACGTCTTCAGGTCGTCCAGGAACTCCGTGACCACCGCGTTGAACGCGTCCGGGTTCTCCAGGAACGGAAAATGCGTGCCGCCCTGGACGCTGGTCACGCACACGAAGTGCGCGCCGGGGATCTGGCGGCCGATCCACTGCTGGGAGGCCACAGGCACGTTGACCGAGTCGCCGGCGACAACGAGAGTCGGGATGCCGATATGCGGCATGAGTGGGCGCCAGTCATGGGTCGCCACGTCGAAGATGAGCTCGGCGGCATGACGCCGGTCAAATGTCGAGCCCTGACCGATGAGCCAGCTCAACCGCTCCGGCGACATGGCAGGCGATGTGACGTCGGCCAAGAACCCTGCGCGCGGGTCGGCGCCGCCGACATCGCGTAACGCATCGGTGAATGCGAACAACCCATCGGCGTCCATTGTCGCGCCGGCTTCCAGCGCCTCGTCGTCGCTCCACGCCGGATTCTTGAGCGCACAGGGCATTTGGTCCACCAGGATGAGGGACGCGAGCCTGTCGGAGCCGAACAGTTCGAGGTAGGACCAGATGACCGCACAGCCCATCGAGTGACCGAGCAGGTGCACGCGCTCGAGATCACGGGCCACCATCACATCCCTCAGGTCGACGGCCAGCCGGTGGATGTGATAGCCGGTCGCCGGTGTCGATGAGCCACCATGTCCCCGATGGTCCAGCGCCAGAGTCCGCCATGATCGGGAGAGGTCAGTCAGTTGGTACTCGAAAATACGTGCCGACTGCGACCATCCGGGCAACATCACCAATGCCTGACCGTGGCCGGCTTCAAGCTGATGAATCGTTGCGCCGTCGGCACAGATCGTCTGCACGTCCCTCACCGAAGGGCTACTTATAGGCCACGGCGGCACTTGATCCCGCATCAAGGGGAATGACGTCGAACGACTCGAATCCGGCTGCACTGCACCAGTTTCGAAAGTCAGCTGCGGTGTAGTCGAACGCGTCCCCGAATTCGATCAACATGTTCAGCGACATCGTCAGGCCGAACGTGTTCTCGCGGCGGGCATCGTCGATAAGCGACTCGATGACCACGAAGGCGCCTCCATCGGGCAGGGCATCGTATGCCTTCGCGATCAGTTGGCGTTTCACCTCCAGGTTCCAGTCGTGCAGGATCATGCCCATCGTGATGACGTCGGCGGCAGGCAACGCGTCGGCGAGGAAATCGCCCGCGACCGCGTGTACCCGTTCAGCCAGGCCGGCGTCGGCGATTTTGCGCGCCGCAATGTCGGTGACTGCGGGAAGATCGAAGCTGACGCATTTCAGGTGCGGATGTGCCGCGGCGACGGTCCGTGACAGCAGTCCGTCGGCGCCGCCCACATCGCATAGCCGTTGGTAGCGGTCGAAGGGAAAGCGGTCGGCGAACTGTTCGAAGTTACGCCGCGATGAGGAGTGCATCGCCGCCACGAACGTCTCGAGTCGCTGCGGGTCGGCGTACATGGTCTCGAAGAACGGGCGGCCGGAATGTTTGATCTCGTTCTGCGGCTTGCCGGTCTTGAGCGCCTCGGTCAGATCGGCCCAGTACCGATAGTTGCGCTCCTCCCAGATGTTGAGCAGTCCGCCCTGATACGCGGGACTGGATTCGTCGAGGAAATGGCTCGTTTCGGGCGTGTTCCGGTATCGGGCGTCGGCGTCGTCACCGTCACGGGCCAACAGGTCCAGAGACACCAGCGTGTCGAGGAAGTCCCGGGCCGGTCGCGCGACCAGTTCGAGACGTTCGGCGATCTCCGCTGCGGTCATGGCGTCATCGCCGAGCGTGGTGAACAGGCGCAGACCGACGGCGGAGAGCAGCACTTTCGATGCGCAGTAGCCCCCGCCGATGGCCATGATCCGATCAGGTCGCAGCTCGTCGGCGGCCCGATCCGCGCTCGGTGTTACCTCATCCATGACCTGTGCCACGGTAACGCAGCTCGGCCGGTCACCGCTGCCCTTGATCGAAATCGGCTGCGAATAGCCGTGATTGGATCGCACATGCTACGGGACCCCGCACGCCTATCCTCGGCCGGCGACGTATCGGCGGTGTAGCAGCATCGCGAATCCATGCGCCGTGGTCGATGTGGCCCGATCCGGTCCACAGGATTGGAGTTCGAAGAAGATGTAGACGGGGCCGGGTCACCTCCCCAGAATCACAGTTCACTCAGGTCACAATGGCCCCATGGCCGAAGCCTCCGATCCCATCCCGCCTGACGCCGATGTGCGCCCCGAGTCGGCAGCCACCGCTGACGTACCGCCCGTTGCCACGCCGGTGACATCCCGGGCGAAACTCCAGTGGCGTCGCACGCTGGCCCGACAGGCAACCACCGTGTCGGCAAAGCTGACGCCGGTCATACGAGGCGCCGGCGATCGCGTGGCCGCGGCATCGCCCACCACTCTGCTGCTCGCGCTGCTGTGCGTGTTATTGGCCTCGAGCATCGTCGCCGGATTGGCGTTCGACGGCTCGCTGGGCGTGGCCGCCACTGTGCTGTTCATCCCGACGCTGTCGGCCGCATTCGGCGCCATCACCCTGCGATGCCTCGACGAACGACGAAAGTCGCAGGCGCAACGCGAAGTTGGCCGCGAGGAAGCCCGAGCGCTGCACCAGGCCGAGCGCACGCTGGACTACATCGACACCAAGCTCATGGTCGCGTTGACGCAGTTCGGCACTGAACGACACAACGACGCCGTCATCGGCATGTTTCAGGCCAAGGCTGCCACGGAGCTGTATCTGGGTACGGACCACCGGCCGCAGCGAACCTCATCGCCGGAAGCAGAACCTGACAACATCGACCTCGTCACCCAGTACGGACTGGCTGAGCTACTCACCCCCCGCGGTGTCGGGAGTCAGTCAGCGACAGCACCTCCAAACCGCTCCTGCGCGTAGGTTGTCAGACGCTGATCGAAAACCTTCCCACGCAGGCAGACCGCGCTTCATCCGGGCTTACCCCTTACTAGTTACTTGCGGGAAGTTTCGCCGCGATCGTCCAGTTCCGGCTTCAAAGACTTGTGGTAGATCACAAAGTCACAGGATGTTGCCAGATGTGGCGCGAGGTCGGGGTAGCTTTCCTCAAGCCGTCCTGTCCGAACCTGGCGATATCCGATACGGGCGTACCAATCCTTCAGCAATTCCTTGTTGGGATGGCGCCATGTGCGCGGTACCAGCAGCTCCAGTTGCATGGTGTGAAGGCCGAGCCTCGCACACCGGCGCTCAGCGAAATTGATGAGTCCGCGTCCGACGCCGCGCCCACGGTGATCGGGGTCTGCCACGAGCATTCCGAACTCGCCCTCCCCGGTGCCCAATTGCCGAACCTGGATCGCGCCGACGACCCTGTTGTCGACGTAGGCCACCGCAATTTGTCCCGCACCTATCAACTGAGCGAGGTTCTCGGGGGTGGTGCGGGTGGTGTTTTCCATCCAGAGCCCATCCTCGGCGACCGCATACACACGATTCACGAGCGATGCGAGCTCATGAACCCAGGTGGTGTCGGCCGCAGTTTGGGCGGCTGCCATTTGGATGTCGATCATGAACTCATGCTCCTAGTCGGCGACAAGCCAACGTCTAGGTAGGCACCCTTGTGGCCAGGTCTCCGCGTCAGCTTCGAAGCAGACGGCCGATGACCTGGCCACTGTACGGTAGGTGCCGCTACGGCGTCGTTTTCCGCCGACGGCCCGCGAGCACGAAGGCGATGGCTCCGATCACCAGGACTCCGGCGATGGCCCCGACAATGACCACCGGTTTGACCCAGGTCTTCTTCGCCGGCGCCGGCGCCGCCTCGCTGCTACTGGTCAGCTGCACCTGATAACCCGGCACCGGACCTTGCGACGGCTTGGTGAGTCCGGGCAGCTGCTGGGTGCTGGTGACCTCGAACACGCGCTCACCGCCCGCGGTCTTGCTCCACGACCCCCAGACCGGGGTCTCCTCGTCGAGCAGGACGCGGTGACTCCCCGCCGACGGATCGTCACCGAGGTCTGTCAACGTCTTGACCCGGAACGGCTTCGACAGTTTGTCGTCGTACTTGAGTTGTACGAGTACATCTTTCAAGGTCTGCAGCGGTGCCGGTTTTGCCGGCGGCGGCTGGCCGGGGGCCGGTTGATACCCGCCACCGGAGAAGCTTCCGGTGGACACCGTCACCGGCTTACCCGCGGGGTCGCGGTTCACCGCCGTGAAGCTGTACACACCGGCGTCAGGCGCGGTGAGCACACCACGCTGCATCGGCGGGATCTCGAACGTGCGGGTGGCGTTGTCGTAGAAGTACACGAGCTCCAACGGCGTGGTGTACGGATTGGTGAAGACCGGCCGGTACCAGTTGTCATAGCCGGTCCACGACGAATTCCATTGCGTCACTCCGCTGCTCCATGTCGAAGACGTGGCGGAGCTCGTGCTGCTGAATGACTCGAGGGACTCGCTGAGCTCAGTGACCTCCGACTCCGACGCGACCGCAGATTCGACGTCCACCGCTTCGGCGCTGTGGGCCTCGTCGAAGGCTTCCTGGGGCACCTCGGCAACGTCGGGTTCGGGAGTATCGGCATCGACCGCCGGGTCAGTGACGCTCGAATCGGGGCCGTCCGGATCACCCTGCTCACCCGGCGCCTCTGGCGCTCCTGCGGAGCCCGGTTCATCCGCGCCACCGGCGCCAGGGGCC
>CAZOIX010000392.1:0-4725 GCA_964579685.1 uncultured Mycobacterium sp. | reverse complement strand
CACTACGGCGGCCTGCAGTTCAAGCAGGCGACCTGGACCTCCAACGGTGGGGTGGGAAATCCCGCCACCGCATCGCGCACCGAGCAGATCCGCGTCGCCGAGAACGTGCTGCGCACCCAGGGCCTCAAGGCCTGGCCGAAGTGCGGCGCCCAAGGCGCCTCGCCGGCCGTCTGGCGCAACCCGTCGACGGGATCGCTGCCCACCGCGCCGACCGCCACCGCCACCGCCACCGGCTGCGCCGCGATGCCCTCCAGCGGACTGTTCGGCTTCATCAACCCGCGCCAGATGTGCAGCGCCCTGCTCAACCCGCTGGGCACCCTGTCGACACCACGCTGAACTCGTTGCCCTGCGGATCGACACGCACGCCGGGGTCAACCCGCAGGGACCACTGCCACCGGTTGGGTGCCACCCGCTCGTCGTAGGTGCGGACGAACTTCCAGATGAGCGCCTCCCAGCCGGATGCGCCGTACAGCCACCGGGGAGTGCCGTCCGGTCCTTCCCGGACCTCGGCGCCGACCACCTCGGCCCACCACGCGGCGAGGCTCTCCGGTTGGTCGCTGTCGGTGCACACCGCGAACGCGCGCGCAGGCGGACCATCGCCGGGCCGGGGATCGCGGAACGCACAGAACTCGTTGGCCTCGACGTCGGCGAGCGTGGTCCAGTCGGGAAATTCGCCGAGCACGGTGGCGCCCAGATCCAGCAACTCCGCGATATCGCGGACATAGAGGTCGAGGTGCACCCGGTTCTTGACGGCCTTGGGTCGTTGCTCGGAGCGGAAGGTCAGCAGACCTTGCTGCGCGAGGGGCCCGAGCGCGCCGGCCCAGAACCGTTCCATCGCGGCCGGGTCGGCGGCCTCGACGACCAGGGGCCCCAGGGCGATACTCATGCCGGCTGGAAGTCACGGTTGGTCGGGAGCGTGAACGCCGACCGGGCCGCCACCGTCGCCAGGTGTCTTGTGAGCAGCGCTTCGGGACCCAGGACGGTCGCACGGGTCACCGCGGCGCTGAGCGCCGGCGGCAGGTTCACGAGCTGACCGATCACCTTCGACTCGCGAACGAGTGACTGCACGCGCGGGCGGCGGAACCTCACGAATAGCTCGAACGCGGCGGACAGCTCCTCCGTCCCGTCGACGAAGGACGCCAGGATCGCCGCGTCCTCCAGTCCTTGACAGCCGCCCTGACCCAGATGCGGGCGCATGGGGTGCGCCGCGTCACCCACCGCGACGATCGGCCCTCGGCACCATTGCCGTGCCGGATCGCGATCGTAGAGGTCGTTGTGCAGCACGCGGCCGGGATCCGTCGCGGCCAGCACCGTGGGGATGGGCTCGGCCCAGGAGCCGAACGTGTCCAGCAGATAGGTCAGCTCGCCGTGCGGGGCGATGCGACCTTCTGGCGCGCGTTCGGTCGCGAACCAATAGGTGCTGTCCGCTCCCAACGGCACATGGCCGAATTCGATGGCCGGACCCATCACCTCGCCGGCGAAATCCGGGTCGATGCGGCAGTCAGCCACGCCGCGCCAGGCGGTGTACCCCACGTACTTGTTGGCCAGCGGGCCGTTGAGGTGGCGCGCGACCATCGAATGTGTGCCGTCCGCGCCGACGACCGCGTCGACCTCACGTGTGCCGTCCGACGCGCTCACCTGCACACCGTTCGCGGTGGCCACGAGCGAGCGGGCCGCCACGCCATATCTCAGCGATCCTGGTGCGAGTGCGTCGGCGAGCACCGACGTCAGCGTATTGCGGTGGATCACGACCAGCGGTTCACCCAGTGCCCTGACCAGTCGTTGCGGCGACGGGTGCCGCAGCCACGCGCCATTGCGCCAACGCAACGCGCCCGCGGTGATCCGGCCCCCCGCGGCACGAACCGCATCGCCCAGACCGATGTCGTCGAGTGCCGCCAGCGCGTTCGGCCAGATGCTGATGCCCGCGCCAGACGAGGTGTCGGTGCGCTCCTCGATGACGCTGACTTCGTGCCCGCGCTGTTGTAGCGCGTTGGCGGTCGCCAGTCCGGCGATGCCCGCGCCGATCACCAGGATCCGCTTCGGCATCCGTCGAACGTAGCGCGTGGCCCTTACAGGTCGAACACGAGAAGGGTGCTGGTTGCCGTGGCCACCACGGCGCCGGACCCGTCGGTCACCACGCCTTCGGCGAAGCCCACCCGCGACCCTGACTTGACGATCGTGCCGGTGGCGGTGAGGACGCCGCTGGAGAGGCGGACCGCCTTGAGGTAGTTCACCTTGATCTCGATCGAGGTGTAACCCTTGCCCTGCGGCAGCGTGCTGTGGACGGCACAGCCCGTCACCGAGTCCAGCAGCGTGCAGATCAGTCCACCGTGGATCGCGCCGATCGGGTTGTAGGCGGATTCGTCTGGCCGGCAGGTTAATACGACCCGACCCGCTTCGGCCTCAACGATCGCGAACTCCATCAGCCCACTGATCGGCGGCTGGGGAAGACGGCCGTCGGCCATCGCCCGCAGGTAGTCGAGACCGGCCATCGACAACCCCTTGGCGGTACTCGGACCGGGTTCGTGCCACGTGACGGTCTTCGAGCGCTGCGGTCCCCAATCCGTCTGAGTCTCGGTATCGGTCAGTTCTGCGGTCATCGGGTGTCCTTCAACGTGGTCATCGACGGGTAGTGGTGTTGGCGATCTGGATCGTCGGGCGAGACGGCGTGCACCTTGCCCCACGCCAACAGGGCATCAAGAACGGGAATCAGCGCGTCGCCCGATTCGGTGAGTCGGTACTCATGACGCGGCGGCGCGCTCTGGTATGGCGATCGGGCGACGACGCCCGCGGTCTCCAGCGCCTTCAGCCGCGCCGCGATGCGGTCGCGTGGTGCTCCGGTGCCCTTGACGATGTCGGTGAAGTGGGTGGCTCCCAGTGCGATCTCCCGCACGACCAGCAGCGCCCATCGCTCACCGACGAGTTCCAGTGCCGCCGCGATCGGGCATGGCCGACCGGGGAGTTCGGCCAGCGGCAGCGATGGTGCCGATGTCATGAGGGCAGCATGCCACGAGTAAGTTTGAAAATCCAACTTACAGGGTCCCGCGGGAGGGGCGCGCGGTCACGGGCCTGTGCTACGAACAGGGGCATGACCGCGCCGACGCCGTTCGATGACCTCGATGCCTACCTCGCCCTTCCGCGGGTGTCGGGTCTTGCGGTGTCGCCGGACGGGACACGCGTGGTGACGACCGTCGCCGAGCTCAACGACAAGCGCACCGAGTACATCAGCGCGGTGTGGGAAGTGGATCCGACCGGCGTAGGGTCCGCGCGGCGGCTGACCCGCGGCGCCAAGGGCGAGTCGTCGCCGGTGTTCGCCGCGAATGGGGATGTGCTGTTCGTCGCGAAGCGACCGAGCGAGGGGGATGACGACAAAGCGCCTGCGGCGTTGTGGCGGCTGCCCGCTTCGGGCGGCGAGGCCTTCGAGCTGCTCGCCCTGCCCGGCGGCGTCGAGTCGGTGCGTACCGCCACTGGCGCCGACGTCGCCGTCGTGAGTGGTCCGATGATGCCGTCGGCCCGCAGCATCGACGACGATCGTCGCCTGCGGGATCTGCGGAAGGACAACAAGATCACCGCGATCCTGCATGCCGGCTACCCGGTCCGGCACTGGGACAAAGACCTCGGGCCGCAAGAGCCACACCTGTTCGGTACCGACGCCTACGGCCGTGAGCCGAAGGAGCTGACCCCATCGCCCGGAAGTGGTCTGCGGGGCGCGGATTTCGATGTCAGCGCCGACGGCCGCTTCGTGGTCACCAGCTGGCGTCAGCCCGGTGCCGGCGCTTCTCAGCACGCGGTGTTGGTACGCATCGACACCGACAGTGGCGAGCGGTCGGTGATCGCCGACGATCCCGACGCCGACCTGTGGGACCCGGCGATCGCGCCCGACGGCTCGGCAGTCGCGTACGTGCGGGAGGCATATTCGACGCCGGAGCAGGCGCCGCGGATCACCCTGTGCTGCCTACGCTTCGGAGATGCTCCGGTCGAGGTGGCACCAGCATGGGACCGCTCGCCGACGTCGGTGACGTGGTCGCATGACGGTGCGGCATTGATCGTCACCGCCGACCAGAACGGCCGGGCGCCGATCTTTCGGATCGAACCGGCCGACGGCACGGTCACCCAGCTGACGGATGACGACTACGCCTACACCGATGTCAGCGCCGCTGCAGGCGGCGTGCTCTTTGCGCTGCGCAGCTCATACGCCGCACCGCCCCACCCGGTCCGCATCGATCCCGATGGCGCCGTCAGCGCGTTGCCCTGCGTCGACCTGCCGCGGCTGCCCGGCACGCTGACCGACGTCGAAGCGACAGCGGCCGACGGCACCCGGGTGCGCTCGTGGCTGGTGTTGCCGGACGTCGATTCGCCTGCGCCGCTTCTGCTGTGGATACACGGCGGCCCACTGAGCAGCTGGAACGTCTGGTCGTGGCGATGGAATCCGTGGCTGCTGGCGGCGCGGGGCTATGCGGTGTTGCTTCCCGATCCGGGATTGTCCACCGGATACGGGCAGGACTTCATGCAGCGCGGATGGGGAGCGTGGGGCGGCGCCCCGTACGACGATCTGATGGCCGCCACCGACGCCGCGTGTTCGCATCCGCGCGTGGACGCCGACCGAACCGCGGCGATGGGCGGATCGTTCGGCGGGTACATGGCCAACTGGGTTGCCGGACACACCGATCGGTTCGACGCCATCGTCACGCACGCGAGCCTGTGGGCACTCGACCAGTTCGGTGC